>JASHTZ010000539.1 GCA_030040295.1 Terriglobia bacterium
GCCCAGCGGACATCTATGATCCAACCATCTCGACTTACGTCACGAACCACTGGGACAGGAGACTAGCTTGGGATATGGGATAGCCTGAAGCAACTATCTTCAGCAAGGGGTCTTGCACAATGCAAAATATAAAGAAGATTCTTTTGCCTGTGGACATCCCGGTCTCTTCATTCCGCGTCCTTCATCAGGCTGCGACATTGGCTCGCCATTTCAAATCAGAGATCGTGGTACTGCACGTGGCGACAGCACAAAGTCATTCCGCAGGGGTGCCGGAAGATACGCGCGAGATGGCTGGCTGGGACTTGCGGGCGGCGATCATTCGACAGGCCCAGAATCAGGATGATCTCTCTCTCGGGCCGGAGCTTGAGGGCCTTTCGATTCAGAGCAAGGTGGCCACGGGCGAAGTAGCCAAGGCCATTGTGCAGACGGCTGGGGAAGTGAGAGCCGACCTGATCATGATGCCGTCACATAGCTTCACCTTCTACCAGTTTCTGCTGGGCTCCGTAACCGCAAAAGTTTTACATGGGACGGAGTGCCCGGTCTGGACCGGAGCGCACGTGGAAGCGTCGCCAGGACGGGAATTTGCGATCCGCAACGTCCTGTGCGCGGTGGAGTTCGGCCCCCGTGCCAAAATAATTGTGTCATGGGGCGCCCAAATGGCCGCCGAATTTGGCGCTCGTCTTACGCTTGCAAACGTCACTGCCGGAGTGGAGTTGTGGGGGGCCGGCGGCAACTACGTCGATCAAAGGTGGAAAGATGAGCTTGTCGCTAACGCTTCCCAGCAAATGGCACAGCTCCGGCAAGAAACGGGAGTCAAGGCCGAGTTATTCATCGGCAGCGGTGACGTGCCCAAGGTGCTCAGCGATGCTGCCAAGCAAACGAAGGCGGATTTACTGGTTATCGGTTGCTACCCTTATGGCGGCCACCTGCGAACCCACGGCTACGCAATCATTTGTGCGGTGCCGATTCCAGTTCTGAGCGTGTAAAGGCGGGATGGTGCTCGAGCTTGGGTGCACAAGGTACACTTGTCTCCCTGCCTTGATTCAAAAGTAGTAGAATGAAAATCGGGTTACCTAGAAACTGAAAAGATTACTTACGCAGGCTTTATGCTGGGTGACAAAGATCATAATTCCCCTACGTACCCGCACCTTGCTGAGCCCCGCAGAACCGTCGTGATACAAGGATTCGGAACGGCGAAAGGAGAATCCGATTGGCCGCTGACATAAACGAGCATTCAGCCATCCGCCCAGACCATCAAGTCCCGATTCATGTCCCCACAGATTCCCAACATAAAGGCATGCACTTCCTCATGTGGGTCCTGCTGCTCCTGATCGTGGCGGTTCCACTATTGCTCGTCTTACGCCACCGGGAGGAAGCGAAACATGCGGCGGCCGCACGCCACACCACCGCGGGGGTCACGATTACGAGTGCGACGGCGGAGAAGGGTGAAATCGGCGTGTACCTCGACGCAATCGGCACCGTTACCCCGGTCTATACCGATTCGATTACCAGCCAGGTGAACGGCCTGATTGTTGCCGTGCATTATACGGAGGGGCAGCGGGTGCGAAAGGACGACCCCTTGGTGGACATCGACACGCGCCCGTACAGCGCGAATCTTTTGCAGGCGCAAGGGGCTCTGGAGCGCGACCAGAGTGTGCTGGCCCAGGCGCAAATGGACCTGGAACGCTATCGTGCCGCGTGGGCGCGCAATGCCATTGCCAAGCAAACCTTGGATGACCAGGAGAAGCTGGTCATGCAGTACGAGGGCACGGTCAAGAACGACCAGGGAACGGTGCAATATGACCAGGTCCAGTTGGACTACTGCCATATTACCGCCCCAATCCCCGGCCGCCTGGGCCTGAGGCTCGTGGACCCGGGCAATGTGGTGCAATCCGATGGAAATGTAACGCTTGCCGTCATTACCCAGCTCGATCCCATCACGGTTATTTTTACCATTCCGGAAGACAGTCTGGACCAGGTTGTAGCCCGCCTCAACGCGGGGGCCAAGCTCCCCGTTGATGCCTTCGATCGCACAGCGCAAACCAAGATTGCCAGCGGGGCGCTGTTGACGATTGACAACCAGATCGACACAACCACCGGCACCGTAAAAGGTCGAGCGCTCTTTGCCAACACCCATGATGCCCTCTTTCCCAATCAGTTCGTGAATACGCGCCTGCTGGTGGATACCCACTCGGGAGTGACCCTCGTCCCCTCCTCCACCGTGCAACAGAATGGCCAGGCCTCCTTTGTGTACGTGATTCAAAACGACGTTGCTCGCATGCGCAGCGTCAAGACGGGGGTCACCAGCGGCGGGGTGACGGAGGTCGAGGGCATTAACCCCGGAGACGTGGTGGCCAACAGCAGCTTCGATAAATTGCAGGACAACACGGCCGTGGTCATTTCGAACAAGCCCGTGGCGGCCGGCGCGGCAGGGAACAGTGCGCCGTGAGCCCCTCTCGTCCTTTTATTCTTCGGCCCGTAGCAACAGCTTTGCTGATGGCGGCCATCCTCCTGGTCGGCATCGTCGGATACACCCAACTGCCGGTATCCGCCCTGCCGGAAGTTGATTATCCCACCATCCAGGTGCTCACCTTTTATCCCGGCGCCAGCCCCACGGTGATGGCGACCACGGTGACCGCACCCCTGGAGCGTCAATTCGGCGAGCTTCAAGGCTTGAGCCAGATGACCTCTACCAGCTCCGGCGGCACCTCCGTTATCGTGCTCCAATTCAGTCTTTCCCTGGCGATTGATGTGGCGGAGGAAGAGGTGCAGGCAGCCATCAACGCAGCGCAGAGTTTTTTGCCTTCCATCCTGCCCGCGCCCCCGACCTATAGCAAGACCAATCCCGCCGACGCCCCGGTGCTGACCCTGGCCATCACCTCAAAATCCCTGCCTCTTTCGCAGGTTGAAGACCTCGTGGACACGCGCCTGGCGCCCAAGATATCCCAACTCAACGGGGTGGGTCTGGTCAGCATCAGCGGCGGCCAAAAGCCCGCCGTCCGCATTCAAGCCAACCCCACGGCGATGTCGTCCTACGGCATCAACCTGGAAGACCTACGCACCGCGCTGACCCAGTCCAGCGTGAACGCGGCCAAGGGGAACTTCGACGGGGCACGCCAGGATTACCAGATTGACGCCAACGATCAGTTGGTCACCAGCGGCGACTACGGGAAGGTGGTGGTGGCTTACCGCAACGGCGCGCCAGTGATGCTGACCGACGTGGCGCGCATTATCAATGGCGTCGAGAACAATAATCAGGCCGCGTGGATGGACCAGACCCCCGCGGTTATTCTGAATGTGCAGCGCCAACCCGGAGCCAACACCATCAACGTGGTCAAGAGCATTAAGTCATTATTGCCGCAGATGGAGGCTAACCTGCCCACGGGCATTGTGGTGAGCACCCTCACCGATCTGACCACCGCCATCGAATCCTCCGTGGCCGATGTCGAGTTCGAGTTGATGTTGACGGTGGGACTCGTGGTGCTGGTCATCTTTCTTTTCTTGCGCAGCCTTTACGCCACCATCATCCCCAGCGTGGCCGTGCCCCTTTCGTTGGTCGGCACCTTCGCGGCGATGTATGTCCTGGGTTACAGCCTGGATAATCTCTCGCTGATGGCGCTGACCATTTCCACCGGCTTCGTGGTGGACGATGCCATCGTGATGATTGAGAACATCGCGCGATACATCGAAGAAGGCGATCCACCCATGGAAGCGGCGCTCAAGGGGGCGGAGCAAATCGGCTTCACCATTCTTTCCCTGACGGTGTCGCTGATCGCCGTGCTGATTCCGCTGTTGTTCATGGGCGATGTGGTGGGGCGGCTGTTCCGCGAATTTGCTGTGACACTGGCCGTCACCATCATCGTTTCGGCCGTGGTTTCCCTCAGCCTCACGCCCATGATGAGCGCGCGAATCCTGCGGCGCGAACCCAAGGACCGGCAAGGGCGAATTTATCGAGCCACGGAGAGTGCCTTCGACGGCATGATCGCGTTCTATGGCCGGACGCTGAAGGTGGTCCTGCGATACCAGACGATTACCCTGTTCGTCGCCGTGGCGACCCTGCTGCTTACGGTTTATCTCTACATCGTGATCCCCAAGGGCTTTTTCCC
>JASHTZ010000540.1 GCA_030040295.1 Terriglobia bacterium
CTACCACCGGCTCGGGGGGGGGGGTGGCGCGGCTTCCTTCATGCTCAAGCCAATCTTATGGTCCCCGGGGTTCAAGCGAATGATGCGGAATTCGTGCTCGGCCCCCACATCCAGTTTAGCATTCCCGCCGCCGTGGGTGTTTTCAATTTCTGAGACGTGACATAGGCCTTCCACGCCCGCCTCGAGCTCGACAAACACCCCGAAAGAAACCTTGCGGGAAACCTTTCCGTGAACCATGTCGCCCACGTGTATCTTCGCAAAGAAACTCTGCCAGGGGTCCTCTTCCAGTTGCTTCAGCCCCAGGGCCAGGCGGCGATTCGCGGGGTCAAGGGCGAGCAAAACGGCATCGACTTTCTGCCCCTTCTTCAGAACCTCGGAGGGATGCTTGATATTGCGATTCCAGGAAATGTTGGTGAGATGAATCAATCCATCCACGCCGTCTTCGATCTCCACAAAGGCGCCGAAATCCGTCAGATTCCGCACCCGGCCCTGCACGCGCGCGCCGATGGCATATTTTTCGCTGACCGTCGTCCAGGGATCGGGCAAGCTCGCCTTCAGGCTCAGCGAAATCCGCCGCTTGGCCATGTCGACATCCAGAACGCCCACATCCACGCGGTCGCCGACCTTGAGAATTTTCGATGGATGCCGCAGGCGCTTGCTCCAGCTCATCTCCGAAATGTGCACAAGCCCTTCCACGCCCGGCTCGAGTTCGATGAAGGCGCCGTAATCGGTCAAGCTCACCACGCGGCCCGTCACCCGGTCGCCGGCATGGTACGTCCTCGGCACCATCTCCCACGGATCGGGAGTAAGTTGCTTCAGGCCCAGTGAGACCCGCCCTTTTTCTGCATCGTGCTTAAGAACCTTGACGCGAATTTCCTGACCCACCTGCACAACTTCCGAGGGATGGCCGACGCGCCCCCAGGCCAGGTCGGTGATGTGCAGAAGGCCGTCCATACCTCCTAAATCCACAAAGGCGCCATAATCGGCCAGATTCTTCACCTTTCCCATCACTTCCGCGCCTTCCACCAGCCGCTCGCCCAATTCCGCTTTGCGGCGGTTCAGTTCCTCTTCCAGCGCCAACCTGCGGCTTACCACCACGTTGTTGCGCTTACGGTTGATCTTGATGATCTTGCAGGTGATTTCTTCGCCTTTGAGGGCGTCAATATTGCGATTGGCGCGCACATCCGCGTGCGAGGCAGGGAGAAAGGCGGGTACGCCGACATCCACCGTCAGGCCGCCTTTGATGCGATCGATCACTCGCCCGGCGACATTGCTTTGTTCCTGGAAGGCCCGCTCGATATCCTCCCAAACCTTGCGGCGAACCGCCTTCTGATGCGATATCTCAACGCGCCCGGTCACCTCATCATATTGCTCAATCCAAATGGGCACGGAGTCGCCCGGAGCGACGCTGACTTGACCTTCACTGTTCAGGAATTCGGCGATGGGGGCGGTCGCTTCCGTTTTCAGGCCGAGGTCAACCACGACCTCTCCGTCCGCGACCTTGAGAACTTTGCCTTGCACAACCTCGCCTGCCGCCAAGGGAGTTGCGGCTAGGGTTTCCATCCCGGCAAGCAGGTTCGACATCTCGTTACTTTCAGGCGTGCCCGATGCGATCGTGCCTGCTTCTACCGGTTGTTCAAGTTCCGTACCAACCTCCTGTGAGCCGCGATTATCCTCAAAGGACATCCACGTGCCTCCCTCTCTCAGACCCGACGCAGACTTACAGGAAGCACCTATTCTACCCCTGCGTTTTGACCGAAGTCAATCGTACCAATGTAACGGTGATGGTATGGTCTGGATTTTGTAGGGGCAGGGCTTGTCCCTGCTCTTCGGGCTCGGCGATGCCGAGAGGGTATCCGCAAGGGGCATCCCTTACGCCCAGATGAAATCCCCGGCACGGCGAATCACTCCACATGGAATTTATATCCGGCTTGTTTGATGGCCTTACGGTAGTCGTCGGAATGCAACTCGACCAGCTTGCACATTTCATAGAGGCGCGAGCGCAGCGTCACCCCCAACTGATTCAGGCTGTAGTCGAGGTCGGGAACCGGCGCTCCCGAAGGCAAGTGCCCAGCGCGCCCAGGGAGTTTGTCGCCGGAAATCAAGGTGGTGGTGATCAAAGTCACCTTCTTGTAGTTATATCGCCAATTGATGATGTGATGGAGTGTCTCCTTCACCCAGTCGCTGGGGTTTGCGCTGGCCAGTTCATCGAGCAGAAGCACTTCCGCGTCCAGAACCGGCTGGAGCACTCCCAGCTCAGTGCTTTGAGTTCCGGGGTTGTAGCTGTCGCGAATAGTTTTGAGCAAATCGTGAAAATCGTAGAAGAGGCACTCCACGCCCTTGCGCAGCATCAATTCGCGTAGAATCGCCACGCCCAGGTGCGTCTTCCCCACCCCCGTCGGCCCGGCAAACAGCAACCCGAAATCCGCGGGATACTCCTCTACGAACCTCTGGGCGCAGATTTTCGCCATCGTCAAGCTGGGATTCTCCTGGCCCGTCGCCAGGTTCTTGCGCACGTCGAAATTCGCCAGCTCACAATGCTCGTAGCGTGGAGGGATGCGCGCCTGCTTCAACAGCAGCGCCGAGCGCTCCAGGTTCTGGCAGTCGCACGGCGCCATGCGGCGCACGCCTTCCACCTCAACGGGCTTCCACCCAGTTCCTTCACACTGGGGACAATCCTTTTTCGGCATGTTGGAAAGTTTAAAGGGTAAAGGGAAAAGGGTAAAGTCAAAAGGACAAGGGACAACGGCAACTCTCGCTGTAGCGCCGATCTATGAGCGTGGCATTGTAGGGGGCTGCCACCCTGTGGCCCAAAGCCGTCTTCAAGCGACGGGTCGGGCGGCGGGCCATGGGAAGGCCCTGCGGCGTTTCCGCCCAGGCGGGACAGCAAATGGAAAATTTCGGCGGAAACTCCCCCGCCTTCGCATTTCAATTGACACAATTAGCGTTGCGGAGTTACTGTTCCCGCCATACCAAGTCTTTTGAAACGCCATTGAAAGGGGAAAACATCTTTTGACCCTACCAATAGAGGCCGGAGAGGAAACACAGGCAGGCATCCCGGCCCGGCGAACCGACCGCATCTCGATCAGACTCCCCGTCCAGCTTTCAGGATCGGATGCCAACGGCCAGAGCTTTACCGAAAAAACACGCACCCAGGTGGTGAGCCGTCACGGTGCGAGCATCCTTCTTAAACACGTCCTCGTCCCCGATCAGGAACTCATCCTGAAGTGCATCCCTACCGGCAAGGAGACGCATGTCCGGGTGGTGGGCCAAATGGGATCGAGTGAGGAAGGTTTCCACTATGGGCTGGAGATTCTGGATCCCAACGGCAACATATGGGAACTGGTGTTTCCACCTCTTTCCGAAGCGGATAGAGCCGCCGCGCGCCTGTTGCTGGAATGCGCAGGTTGCCACGTGCGCGAGCTGACCTATCTGAACGAGTTTGAGCTCGAAGTTTTCCACGCGAACGGGGCGATCTCCCGCACGTGCAAAGGTTGTGCAAAAATGAGCGTCTGGAAGCAATGCACAGCCGGGTCAACTCTGGACCTCGCCCCTCCGCCCGCCCCGGCCCCGCCCGCGGCTTCCGTGCGCAGCCAGAATGAGCGCAAAGAGCATCGTGTTCCGATCAAAGCGGAGGCCTGCATTCGCCACCCCCACGAGGGAGAGGAAATCGTTAAGACCCTGAATGTCTCACGGAGCGGCTTCTGCTTCAAGAGCACGAAAACCTATGAGCCGGGGATCGTGGTGGAGGCCGCCGTGCCATATACCCCCGGAGTCGGGAATATTTTCATTTCCGTAAAGGTTGAGCACGCCGAGCCATTCCCCTCTGAGGCCACAACTATTTATGGGGCCTCCTACGTTCGGAACTCGAAAAACCTTCGCTCGAGCCAGGACCGCGACCCAACCACAATTTAGCGAAAGGCCGTGGACCTGTAGTTCAGGACAGCGCCGGACTGTCCAAAGGGGAAACCAGGTTCCTGAACCCGGGAGCAGAGGGAGCGAAAACTGGGTTACGATAAATGCGAGTTGGTCCCAGAGAAATGCTAGCGACCTGAAGACAGGTGAGCTACGCACGCTCGCCATCAACGCCGGCCATCATTTTATCAAGTGCCGACTGAATGTACGCAGGTTGACCTGTTTACCCAAATATTCTACGATTGATCCAGCAGGAAAGGAGAGCGGCAATTGAAATTTCAAATTGACTTGGAATGTGAAGATGATGGGCGCTGGATCGCCGAAATTGCCTCACTCCCCGGAGTGATGGTTTACGGCAAGACCAAGCAGGAGGCGGTGGCCAGAGTCAAAGCGCTGGCTCTCCGCGTGCTTGCAGACGAGGTGGAGAAACAAACTCACCGCTCCACCCGCCCCCTTGACGTTTCGATTGCCTGTAGTCATTGAGCACCTGGCCAAGCACCAAAGCACGCAGGGTTTTGAACGCCCTCTTGAGAATCGGCTGGGCTGTAAAGTCACACAAGGGTTCTTCCCACTTACAACTCACCCATGCAACCAGGGGCGAATTCACGTGGGCCTTCCACGCCTCTGACGAAATTGGTCCAAGGATGCTCGCCCGCATCGCGAAACATACCGGCTTGAAACCTGAAGACCTATGACGGAGGGCTGCCTACCTCCCCCCGCCGCGCGTGCGAATCAAATGCAGGGGATTGATTCTCGCCAGGGCATTCTTCGAGCTTTCCTCGGCGTGCTCGGAGCGCTCCAGAAATTCCTTCTGGACATAATCCACAAATGCCTGCATTTCATCCTGCATCATGCGCATGCGCCGGCGCATGTTCAGGATGATTTCGATTCCTGCCAGGTTTACCCCGAGGTCACGCGTGAGGTTCAGGATGGTTTCAAGCTGCTCCAAATCGTCCTGGGTGTAGAGGCGCGTGTTACCGTTGGACCGCGAGGGGATCAGAAGGCCTTCGCGCTCGTAAAGGCGCAGAGTTTGGGGATGAATGCTGTACATCTCAGCTACCGCCGAGATCATGTATCCCGCTTTGCCTCGAGTTTTTCTGCCTCGCTTTGCCATGGCAATTATCCAGTCATCAGTCGTCAGTTTTCAGTCATCAATCCCACATCGAAACTCGGAATTCGTGTTTGTTCCCGAATTTGTATCGTAGCGGAACCTTTTACCTCTTAACTCTTATCTCTTAACTCTTTCCTTTTACCCCCGAATTTCATCCTGCCTTCATTCTTCAGCCTTCTTCAGTTTGGCTTCTCCCCCGCCTCCCTTAGGCTCTTCCTCGGGTCTTCGGGGTTGAGCTTCGCCAGCTCGCGCAGAATTTCCTTGGTTCTTTCGTCGGCAACGCGCGGCACCATCACCTGCACCTCAACAAATTGGTCGCCGCGCAGATCCGGCTCGCGCAGCGAGGGCGCGCCCTTCCCGCGCAGGCGTAGCTTCTGTCCGCTTTGCGTTCCGGGCGGAATCTTGATGGTGCTCAGGCCGTCGATAGTGGGCACCGCAACCTTTGAGCCCAGCGCCGCCTCCGTAATCGTGACGGGCAGCTTGACGTAAAAATTATCGCCCTTACGCTCGAAAACGGGATGGGGATCGACGTCCGTAATAATGTAAAGATCGCCGGCTTGGCCGCCGTGCGTCCCTGCATTCCCCTTCCCCGGCACACGCACTCGCGAACCCGTATCGACTCCCGGCGGAATGCGCACCGTCAGGGTCTCGGGCGTCTGGATTGAGCCCGTACCATGGCAATTCGTGCAGGGGCGGCGCTGCTTGCCCGTGCCGCCGCATTGGGGGCAGGTCATATCGAAGCGCATGGCGCCCACCTGACGCGTGGTCTTGCCCGTGCCGTGGCAGGTTTCGCAGGTGATGGTGGGACCGGGAAGAGTGCCGGAGCCGTGGCAAACGTTGCAGGCCTCTTCGCGCGCCACTGTCACACGCACCTGCGCGCCGCGGATCGCGTCCCAAAAGCCCAGGTGCATGCGGTATTCAATATCCGAGCCCTTTGCCGGTTCTTCACTCGCCGCCTCACGCTCGCCGCGCGAAAAAATCTGCGAGAAGATGTCGCGAAAGCTTCCGCCAAATCCCCCGGCGGCCCGGCCGCCATCGGCGCCGGCGTCCTCCGCATCCGAAAAATCGAACCCGGAGAAGTCGACGCCGGGCGGCGGCGAGGAATAAGCGCGGCTGGCTGCGCCGGGAGGATAACCCCCGGGCGGAAGGTTGTCCGAGTAAAAACCGTACTGGTCGTAAACCTTGCGCTTCTTCTCGTCACTCAGGACTTCGTAGGCTTCGGAAAGCTGCTTAAACTTTTCTTCCGCGGCCTTGTTGCCGGGATTCAGGTCCGGGTGATGCTTGCGCGCCAAGTGACGGTAAGCCTTGCGAATCTCTTCGGGCTTCGCATCGCGGCTGACGCCCAGGACGGCGTAATAGTCCTTTTGTTGACCAACTGCCATTTCAATTTACCAGCCGATTTTTGAAGTTTTTACGTAGGGGCACCCCTTGTGGGTGCCCTGCCCCATGTCGCTGGCCTGGAGAGCAGGGACAAGCCCTGCCCCTACGGAATTCAAACTGACCCACTACGATTGCCGCGCCGGGGCTTGTCCCCACGACAAATTTGCTATACGCTACCCACGAGGACGCATCATGGGCCAAACCGTCGAAATCTCTGTCGATCTGTGCAACAAATGGCTTCGTGCCGGCGAAGCGCTTGATCAATGGCAAGATGCCCTCGAAGACTTCCTCATCG
>JASHTZ010000541.1 GCA_030040295.1 Terriglobia bacterium
CCCTATATCTAAATCAATCATTTTATGTAGCTTATACATGATCTGCAATATATGGGGTTGACGGCCCAGGTTTGGCAACCGATTTGCCTTACTAATTCTCGCGAGGACTGAGGTCCCCGGGCTAGTCTGATGCGGGGCGGTGGTTCGGGGCGAGAATAGAGCGTTGGAACCTCGCCCACAGACATGGACGGAGGATAAAATTAGCGAAGGCCACAAGATTAGTCCGACGGAGACGAAAATGCCTGGCTCAACGGGGATTGCCCTTCTCCCGAGCATACGGTCTGCCGAGCCTGGCCACCCTGATGGGATGAACGCGACGGCGAAGGGCCACTTGGCCGGCACAGGAGTCGCGTTTATTTCCTGTCAGGGGGAAGTTTATGCCTGATGGTAGCGAACAGCGAACCCCTATTATACACGAGATTACCATAGCGGAAAATCATCGCCTTCCTCAGAACAGTTCCATGGGCACGGGGGCGGTGTTCCCCCATTTCACTGGGCGCGCAATCACCGAGGAGTGTTTGGGGCGACTGATGCAAGCGTCTTCCCGCGCACCTTCCGACTGGAACTTCCAGCTGTGGCGTTGGATCGTGGTGCGCGAGGCAGCCGCGAAGAAATACCTTGAGGCCGCAACGTCTACGCGGGCGCCGCTCAATTCCGCGCCGGTGATTCTGATCAGCCTTGCGGATACTCTGGCGTGGAAGTCTGCGCCTCAGCAATTGCAGGAAATGATTGCCAGCCGGAAGATCTCCCCTGAGGAGGGACGCGAGGCGCTGCGCCGCGTTCGCGAGTACTATTCTTCTTCTCCGGACATCGCCAAACGCGCCGCCCTGGCCAACGCCTTGGTGGCCGCGCATCAACTGGTGTTAGGGGCGGCAGAATTCGGCTTGACCGCTTACTGGATTACCGAGTTCGATGAAAGCAAGGTCAAAACTTACTTTCACATTCCCGACCAGTTTCTTGTGGCCACTCTCCTCCCCCTCGGATACCGCGAACCCTCAGAGGCACCGGCTGTCCCCGGGAATGCCCTTCTCACCTCCGTCTACAATGAAAAATTTGGGGAGGTTCTCGGCCCCACGCCCTCGTCCGGTTAAAATCTAGAATGTTCCGAAGTTATAGCCCAGCCACACGCCGCCCTGCCACACAGTGTCACGGCCAAATTGATCCGTGAAGCCGTTAACATTTCGGAAATCGAATTGGGGCCGGACGAAGATGCTGTGCGTCACATAAAATTGAACGCCCAAGCTGGCATGTTCTTGAAAATGATTGGCACTCCCGATCGACTCCGACTCGGTCGAACAAACCGCAGTCCCAGCGCATGAGGTCTCCGAATAGGAAAAGCCCGAATGGGCGCCGCCGATTCCAGCTTCAACTCTGAGCGTCACGCGATTCCGGGAATAAGGCACGTAAAGACCGTTGAAGTCGTAGAACATCTGCCGATACAGAAGGGGACCATAGTTTCCCTTGGCCGGTTGAAATACCAGTTCGCCTCCGAAGCCGAACCGCTTGTTCAGCATCCCATCGCCGTCAAACCCCATCATCATTCGGTGGAGCCCGGGGGTTTCCTCGCACCCGGAAAGGGGAGAGGGCGTGCATGACGAGAGGTCAATACTGCTGATGCCCTCGCCATTGGAGGTATCTTGTGCAGTACCAAATCCCAGTGCGAAATTGTAAGGCCCCGGTCCGGATGAATTGGAACTGGAGCTGGAGCTGGAACTGGAACTTCCATGCTGCGCGAGCGCCAGCGGAACGGAGCAAAGCAGCATGAGCAACAGGTAAAGGGATATTCGATTCACAATCAAATCCTCCTATTTGAGCCGACTTCTCGCGGAGAACTTTGACATCCACACTGCCGTCAGCGTTCACACGCTTATCGTTCGGCTTCGCAGTCGTCCTATCTTTGACGCCAACGCACGGCACCGGGTTGCCGGAGCCTGATTGATGCTATCATGGTGAAAACTAAGGCGTATCTGAAATTATCAAGGATTTTTTACAGGTTGAGATATGAACTGGAAACCTCTCTCCGTCCTGGCATTTCTGGGGGCAGTGGTGTGCCTCGTCTGGCTGGTTTATCAGCACGCCCTCTTCGGCACAGGGCCGGTAACGATTTCCATTCAGGTCGCCGCCATCCTCTTAATGCTCTGGGCGCGGCTCACCTTCGGAATGCGCAGCTTTCATGCATCCGCCAACCCCACGGCGGGCGGGCTGGTCACCCACGGTCCCTACCGCTTCGTCCGTCATCCCATTTACGCGGCCGTGCTGTACTTCACCTGGGCGGGTTACGTCGCGCATCCTGCCCTCGTCAATTTGCCCGCGGTATTGCTTGCCAGCGCCCTGCTGGGCATTCGCATGATGGCGGAGGAACGGTTGCTCATGGGGATGTACCCCGATTACAGCGATTACGCCCGCCGCACCCGCCGGGTAATCCCTTTTGCCCTCTGAGTGAAGTTGATTGACATCGCCTAAAATCTTCATATAATCAATCATGACCGAGCATGGGGGATTTTGCCGATGCCGACGCCGAAACCCCGAGACCTTGCGCCGGAACGCTGGGAGCAGCTTCGCGGCATCCTCGGCCAGAACCGAGTGGTACGCGTGGAGGATCTCACGCAGCAACTCGGCGTCTCGGCCGCCACCATTCGGCGAGATCTCGGTGAGCTCGAGAAACTCGGCGAGCTGCGCCGGGTTTACGGCGGAGCGGTCAGCACCGGCGGGCGGCTGGATGAGCCGCTTTTTGATGACAAGACGTCCGTCGCCGCCGAGGAGAAGCGCCGCATTGCCGCGGCCGCGCTCGAATTCATCAAGCCCAATGACACGATTTACCTCGATGGCGGCAGTACGGTGCTCGAATTGGCGCGCCTGCTCAAGGATCGCTCGAATGTCACGGTGGTCACCAATTCGCTGCGCGCCGCCGCGGAGCTTGCCGGGCGCGGCCCGCGCCTGATTCTGGTGGGGGGCGAACTTCGCCGCCTCGCCCAGACCACCGTGGGGCCGCTGACACGCTTCGTGATTCGTGAGCTGCATGTGGACAAAGCCTTTATGGGAACGATCGGCCTGAGCCTTGACGAGGGGCTTACCACTACCGACCCGACCGAGGCCTACACAAAGGAGTTGGTGATGGAACACGCGCGCCAAGTCATCCTGTTGGCTGACAGCAGCAAGGCGCACAAGATTTCGTTCACGCGCGCCGGACGGGTGGAGGAAGTTCAAATCTTGATTACCGACGGCAAATTCGACCACAAGCTGGCGAAAGAGTTGGGCAAGCGCGGCATCGAAGTCATCCGAGCATAGGAAGCAAGAGGCAACTAAGGAATCACTCGCGACTCCTCTATGGGAGAAAAAATGACCCCCGTTTATTTGCAGGACTCCAGGCCCGATTTCGCCCCGTTCGAAATCGATTGTGGAGCGATTCCGGCCTTTCGCTACCGCGGAAATCTGCGCAGCGAAATGGCCGAGGGCCGCATTGATGCCGCCACTGCCCTCGACCTTCTGGAAGACATGCTGATGATCCGCGAGATGGAGGAGATGATCGTCACCGTGCGCTCAGGCGCATATGAGCCGCTGGCAGGATTCAATTATCGCGGCCCCACCCACGTATCCATCGGCCAGGAGGGAGCGTCCGTGGGCGCGTGCAGTGCGTTGATTCTGAAAGACCACATCACCAGCACCCACCGCGGCCATGGAGACAGCCTGGCGCGCGGCTGCTGCGCGATTCGCGGCATGAGCATCGAGCAATTGCGCAGGCGCGTTCCGCATTCCACCGCCACGACGCGCGAAGAACTTCTCGATCAGGCGCTGGAAGAGCACGTTTACCGCACCATCGCCGAATTGTTCGGGAAGGAGGACGGTTATTGCCGCGGCCGGGGCGGCAGCATGCACATTGCAGACTTCACCGTGGGCCACCTGGGCGCCAACGCCATTGTGGGCGGCGGCGTGCCCATCGCCACCGGTGCGGCCATGGGTCTGCGCTATCTTCACACTGGCGGCGTGGTGTGCTGCTTCGCCGGTGACGGCGCCTATTGCAACGGCGTGGTGTTGGAATCGCTCAACTGGGCCGCCCAGGCGCAGTTCACCAACGAAATGGCGGGCAAACATCCCTTCGGCGTCCCCATCATCTTCTTCGTTCTGAACAATCACTACGCCATGACCGGACGCTCCGACCGCGAGGTGATGGGCATAAGCCACGTGGCCCAGCGCGCCACCGGATTCGCCGACAATCGCATGCACGCGGAAATCATCAATGGCATGGACG
>JASHTZ010000542.1 GCA_030040295.1 Terriglobia bacterium
TATGTGGTGGACCAGAACCGCGACGCGCAAATGCTCGGCCTGCTGCGCCTCGAGTGCAGCGCGGAAGAGATCGCCAAACTCCGCAGCGTGCGCCACTACGACGGCCTGCCCGTTGACGCGCGCAGCGTGACGGACGAAATTGCTTCCCAGGAGGGGACGAACTGACATGGCAACAACCACCGTTCCACCATCACCATCCGCCAAGCACAATCGCATTGGCCTGGAGATGACGCACTACAAGGGCAACAAGACCACGCTGTGCGCCGGTTGCGGCCACAATGCCATTTCCGAACGCATCATCGAAGCGTGCTACGAAATGGGCGTCGAGCCCCACCGCGTCGCCAAGCTTTCCGGCATCGGCTGCTCATCCAAGAGCCCGGCGTATTTCCTGAATACCGCCTACGGGGTGAACGCCGTGCACGGGCGCATGCCCTCCGTGGCCACGGGCGCCCTGCTGGCCAATCGCCACCTGATCGCCATGGGCGTGAGCGGCGATGGTGACACGGCCTCCATTGGCGTCGGCCAGTTCGTGCATCTGATGCGGCGCAACCTGCCCATCATTTACATCATTGAGGACAACGGCTGCTACGGCCTCACCAAAGGCCAGTTTTCCGCCACGGCCGATCTGGGTTCGAAACTCAAGACCGGTGTGATCAACGACCTGCCGCCCATTGATACCTGCGCGCTGGCCATTCAGCTCGGCGCCACGTACGTTGCGCGGTCGTTCTCCGGTGACAAGCGCCAATTGCTCGCGCTCATCAAGGGCGCGCTTGCCCACCACGGCACTTCCATGCTCGACGTGATATCGCCTTGCGTGACTTTTAACGATCACGAGGGCTCCACCAAGTCCTACAGCTACGTCAAGGACCATGATTCGCCCGTGGCGGACGTGAGTTTTGTTCCGTTTTTCGACGACATCACCGTCGATTACGACCCCGGAACCACCACCGACATCACTCTGCACGATGGCTCGCATGTGCTGCTGCGCAAAGTGAACACCGATTACGATCCCACCAATAAGGGCGCCGCTCTGCACATGCTCACCGAGTCGCACGACAAGGGCGAAATTCTGACCGGGCTCTTCTACGTCGCTCCCGAGAAGCCCAATTTCATCAACCTGTTGAATATCGCGGATGAGCCGCTGGCCACTCTTCCCGAGGCGAAGGTGCGCCCGCCCAAAGAAGTGCTGGACCAAGTGATGCAGTCACTCATGTAGCGCCCGAGGTCCAATGCGGATATTTTATGCGTGGAGCGGGGCGGGCTTGATCGCGGAGTGGTTCATTTCTTCGCGCACTCATAGACAAACTTAAAGCCGTCCGTGCCGCCGCCGGGGGCCACGTCGGCGCGCTCCACTTGCTCGGCGCAGCCGTGCTTTTTCAGTGAAACCGCAATGCGCCCGGGGAGCAATTCGATCATCGCCGTGCCGTCAGGGTCGCTCGCGGCTTTCACGTCGTCGACAATTTCGCCGTTGGAGAAGGTCGCATCAAGTTCAATCCCTCCCTCGGGCTTTCCCTGCGGGTCAAAGACCCTGATCAAGACGGGTTTGTGAACCAGCTTTTTAGCGTCGGTAACTTCTTGCGGATAGAAGACCAATTGCACGTCGCCATTGGGGGCGTCGCGGGTCAGCTCCTGGTGACGGTAAGTCACGGTGTCCTCGGTGGCGTCTTCCTGCCGGCCGGTTACCCAATAGAGCGCCGGCGGCAGGTTCTGGAAGGAGAACTTTCCGTCGATTCCCGTGGTTTCCTGATCGATCAGTAGCCCCTGTTCGTCCTGTAAGGATACCCGCATACCGGCGCGGGGACGAAGGTCCTTGTTCAAGGCCGTGCCGGTCAAAACGCCCGTGGAATCGGGCAGAGGCGGGCGCAAATCCACGGGGATGGTGTTGCTCGTCACCTTGCCCTGCCAGAGATTCACGCCGAGCGTGCGCTGGATATCCTCAGCGTTGGAATAGGCAGCGGAGTAATCCACCGTCAACTGGTAGATCCCCCAAATCGGCTTGTCCCCGTCCGCCTGGGCGGGCTGCAGGCGCACGATCGACGTCTCCTTGTAGTCTGAGCCTGGCTCGACCTTCACCAGGCGCGGCTTGGGCATCAGGACATATTCCAGCACCTTGCCCTCCGCCGGGGAGACGATCGACGAAACAGCCCGCGCATCAGCGGAGCGAAGATGGACTTGCACGGTCGATCCGCCGGTGGTTTCGGTGGGCTGATTTTCCTCACTGATGATCTGTTCGGAGGGGTGCGGTCCGTGCGCGCGGCGGTAGAGCCAAATCGGTTGCGACGAAGAGTTATGGATTTGAAGATAAATTCGCGCCGCCTCCGGTTCTGCTTCGAAGGGTTTTTGGAGCAAAATGAGCAGACGGAGGGGCGGCGCGCTGGTTTGGCCCTCTGCGCGCGCCGCCGGCAAGACAAGCGGGGCAATCAACGCCAAGAACAGAACCCCGCCACCAAGACACCACGCCACCAAGTGAGCTTTGCGGCTCGGGGCGCAACTTCGCTGAAAGTCTCGGGCTTTAGCATGTCCTGGTGCCTTGGTGTCTTGGTGGTTCATCCTCTGCGCGCCTCTCATAGAACCCGCAGGATTAAGCACTTCAAGTAATGCGTTTCGGGAACGGTGAGTAGAATGGGATGATCGCGCGACTGCGTGCGACGCTCCACCACTGAGACGGTGCGATGCGCGTCAAGCGCCGCTTCCGCGACCGCTTCCAAGAGGTCAGCCTCGCTGACATGAAACGAACACGAGCAGGTCACCAGGTAGCCGCCAGGATTCAGAATCTTCAACGCGCGCAAATTCAGTTCCTTGTAGCCGCGCAGGGCTGAGTCATGGCTGGATTTCTGCCGCGCGAAGGCAGGCGGGTCAATCACCACCATGTCATACCGCTGCTTCTCCTGGTCGGCGGCCTTGAGAAAGTCAAAGCAATTGGCTTCCTTCCATTCCAGGTTGGTAAAACCGTTCAACTCCTGGCTGCGCTTCGCCTGCTTCAGCGCGTCAGCCGAGGAATCGACGCCCAGAACCGAATCGCAGTGCGGCGCGAGCGCGAGCGCGAATCCACCCGTGTAAGTAAAACAGTCGAGCGCCCGTCCGTGCGCGTAGTTCGCGGCCGCGGCGCGGTTTTCGCGCTGGTCGAGGAATCCGCCGGTCTTCTGCCCATGTCGCAGGTCGAAACACATCTTCACGCCGTTTTCCTCCAGCACCACTTCGGCGGTATCTTCGCCCGCCAGCACTCCCGTCTGCTCCGGCAGGCCCTCAAGCGCGCGCACCGCGGCGTCATTGCGTTCCAGAATCGAGCGCGGGGTGAATTCCTTTTGCAGCACTTCGACGACCGTGGACTTTAGCCGGTCCATGCCCTGGCTGAGGGTTTGAATGACCAGGCAATCGCCGTAACGGTCGACAATGAGGGAAGGAAGCAAATCGCCCTCGGCGGCCACCAGGCGATAAGCCTGCGCTCCCGCCGCGATTTGCCGGCGAAATCGGGCGGCGGCACGAATCCGGTCGGCCAGGAATGCGGCATCGAAGGGACGCGCCTCGCGGGTCAAAAAGCGCAGCGCGATTTGCGATTGCGCGCTGTAAAGCGCCTGCCCGCAAAAGCAGTTCTTCGAGTCGACCATGCGCACCACGCCCGGCTCAGCCCCCGCAGAAAAAGCCACGTCGGACCGGTAAATCCACACATGCCCGGAGGCAAGCCGCTCGACGCCGCGTGAAGTAATGGTGACGCTGGGCGCAGTCATTTCTTAACTCTAGCACATGAGAACAGTGGCGAGCGGCTAGTAGTCAGTGGTCAGCGCGGAAACTAAGCGGTTAAGAATGAGGGTTGGCAGGCACCACGCCAGAATCACCACTTCGCAGAAATGGAAACGATTTCATAATTCAGAATTCATAATTCATAATTGCGATTCCATGCTGCTGGAAGAATTTGACTATTCGATTCCCGCCGACCTCATCGCCCAGCGTCCGCTGGAGGAGCGCGACGCTTCGCGCCTGATGGTGCTGCGCCGCGAAGCGAAGCAATGGGAGGACCGGACGTTTCGCGAGCTGCCGCAATTGCTCGAACCCGGGGACCTTCTGGTTTTCAACAACACCAAGGTGTTTCCCGCTCGCTTGCTCGGCCGGCGCCGGGGGATCTCTTCGCAGCGAGTGGGAAAAAATAATCCGTCGCAGCGTGGATTCCTGAGTAGTGAGACCGAGCTGATGCTCACGCGGCAGGTGAGCGAAGACGTCTGGCAGGGATTGGTGCATCCGGGCCGCAAAGTCCGGACGGGGGAAGTTCTGGTGTTCGGCGAGGGCGAACTGGAAGCGGAGATTCTGGGGCGCGGCGAATTCGGCTTGCGGCAGGTGCGGCTGCGCGCCCGCACGGGGACGATTGAGGAAGCGCTGGACCGCCTGGGCCACGTGCCTCTGCCGCCCTATATCCGCCGCAGCGACGAACCCGGCGACCGCGGCACGTATCAAACCGTGTACGCCAAAGTGCGCGGAGCCGTCGCCGCGCCCACCGCCGGACTGCACTTTACCGAACGGGTTTTCAGCGCGCTCAAGACGCGAGGTGTTGAAACCTGCGAGATTACACTGCACGTGGGTCTCGGAACATTTCAGCCCGTGCGCGTGAAGCGGATCGAGGATCACCCGATGGAATCCGAGCGCTACGAGGTCTCGGAGTGCGCCGCTGCCGCGCTCAACCGCGCGCTTCGTGAGCGGCGGCGAGTAATTGCGGTGGGAACGACCACAGTTCGCACACTGGAGAGCGTGGCACGAGAGAATGATGGAGCAATCGCGCCTGGCCGTGGCGAAACACGCCTGTTTATCACTCCAGGATTCCAGTTTCGGGCCGTGCGCGGCCTGTTAACGAATTTTCATCTTCCCCAATCCACTCTTCTGATGCTGGTTTCGGCATTTGCAGGCAAGGATTTTGTGTTGAGCGCCTACCGCCATGCCGTGGAGTCGCGCTACCGGTTTTATAGTTACGGCGATTGCATGTTAATTGTGTAAATTCTTGCGGTTTCAACCCGTTGAGGTAACCCTTGCACCAAAGTACGCGTCCAATCTGGTGTTCGCGAATTACCACCCTTTGGCTAACCAAAATCAAGGCAGTGCGTCAAAGGAAGTGTTAGAAGTTGGACTCAAGAAATCGCAGAAAAATAAAGGAAGGCAGTTTTAAGTTCGAAGAGAGCCATGAAGAAGCATCGCAGTCTACCCATTCCGTTCCTGGTTGTGATTCTGGCGGCCGTCCTGTCGGTAATCACCAGCCTCGCCGACGGCGGTTCACGGACGGGCAATGCCGTAGAGAACCCCCTGCAAGTTCAAACCATTGAGCAGGAACGGATGGCGACAATGTATCTGCGGTTCATGTCCTGGCTTTCGTCCATAAAGAACCATTCGGAAGACACGGCGAAGGCTGATCCCCCATCCGTGCCGGCGCCGAAGGACGCGATCTCTCATCATGCCGGCGTTCGCCGTGCCGCCCTTCGCATGTGCTCGTATCGCGCCGATCAAAATTTTGCGCCCACAGCCCGCACCCGCTCGACTTTGAACTGATAGTTTCCGTTCCCATCGAATTCTCTCAGAAATCCCCGGCCAGCTACAGAGGCTTGCGAAAGGAATGCTGGGTTTTGATCTGTTGGTATCCGTGCGCCGCGTAGAATTTGTGCGCCTGGTGGCGAATAATGTTGGAGCGAACAGAAACGACGCCGCAGCCATTTTGGCGCGCCCACTCTTCCACTGCCGCCAGCAGTTTTCCTCCAACGCCTCGCCCGCGAGCGGATTCATCCACCACCAAACCTCCCAGTTCTGCAAAAGTATCCCGCTCCACCAAGCAGCACATGTAGGCGTGCGCCCAACCCATCACTAGGCCAGCGGAAACGGCCGCCAGCACGAGGTGATGGGGGTCATTCAATACCGCCTCCAGGCGCTTTCTAACCTCGGCTGCCGTGGAAGCATAGCCCAGTTGAGTGGCCAGATTTGCAAATGCCTGGGCGTCCGCCAGGCCGGCGAGCCGGATGGAAATCTCCTCGGAATTTGATGGCGCAGGTGTAGCCATGAGAATCGTCACGCATTCTACGAGTGAATTCGCACGCGATACTTCAACACCGCCTCGTTATTGGCTGGCACAGGCACGGTGAATTGCGCGGCAAAGGCTGCCGTCTTTTCGTATTTAAACGTCGAGCTGAGGATCGTCCATTCGCCGCCAATGGGTTCATTCACCAGCACCGTAATGGGATCGGGTTTGTGGTTGCGCAACGTAATTTCGTACTCCACCTCCACGTTGTGCGAGCCCAGACGCTGGTAATCGGTCTGCTTGCGCTCCGCCACCACGTCAAAGGCATTGCCGATGTGCAGGCTCACGGTTTCATCCTTGGGGGTGTGATCGATGCGGTCCTCGCCGATGAATTGCACTCGCCCTTTTGAATCCCCCTGGTAGACGCGCACCGTGCCCGCCGGCAGCGGAATCCCCAGCGAGTTTGATTCTGAATTCTTGAATTTGATGAAGACCTTTACGGGCTCCTTAATCGGTTCACCGGGACTTTGGGGATTCTGGAAATAATACTGCTGTCCATCGACTTGAAAGACCTTCTCGATGGTGACGCCGGGCGCGTCCAGCAGGCTGATCTGCTTGGTTTCGTTGTTCTGAATGTTGGTGCGGCGTTCGAGGGTGTAGAGGTGGTACTCGGAAAGCGCCTCCTGCTCGAACTGCGGCGGCGGGGCGGCCGCAAGTGCCCTCATCGCGAATTGTTGTGGACGGGGCTCCGGCGACGTCACGCGGTTCAATTGCCCCGCCACCAATTGCAGTTGCGCGTTGTTGAACGATGCGCCGCTCTGGTTCACCACGGTCACCCAGCCGTTCAAGTCCGCTGACCTCTGGTCCGAGTGCACGGTGAGAACGTAGTCGGCGTTCCAATTCATCTGGTTGGTCAGGTAGGAGGCCTCCACCGTCTGCTCGCCGGCCCGGCGATTGTCGAGCAGCCACACGAGGGTTGGTTTGCTGTAGAGGTTCTCCGGCAAGTCGGGAAAAACGTAGCGGTCCGCTCCCATCCCAGTGATAATTTCGTCTCCAACTTTCCAAACCGGCCCCTCGTTATCGGCCAGCAACAAGGCCTTTACGGGAACTTCCTTGGTGGAATTGTTTTCGGTAACGACGCGGACCAGGGTCAGTTCCTTCCCCACGTATTTTTGCAGCAATTTTTCCGGGCTCAGCAGGTCATACTCGTAATCCTGTTCCAGCACGTTCAGCTCTTTGGGAGCGGTCAGTGAAACGATGTGTACGGTCGCCGGATTCACCTGCGCGGCGATATCCATATAACGCAAGTCGATGGTTCCCTCCGGCAGGCGGAGGTGGCGCACGTCACGCACCAGGGCGATGTTGGAGTTGTAAACCGTAACGGCCAGTTCCTTCTGGTCCTGCGACGTGGATGTAACCGTGGACTGGGCGAGGGCCAATGCGGCCCACCCGGATACAAGGATCGCTGCGGAGATAGGTGCCACGCATGATGTTTTTCGCATGATTGGCCTTTCCAATTCGAATTCGCACGTGCCGTGCCGCGCGACTCAATCAACTCACTATTGACATCCTCAAGTCAAGACGCTGCACTTTCCAGAATAGAGAACGAGTGGCCGGCGATTTCTTGCACTTGCCACAGCCAAACACTATACCGTTGCCCAATTAGTACACTTCCTCGTGCGTTCCTAACGTCAGCAGGAAGATACACTCTGATTCTTCGTATTCAACAAATTTGAAAACGATTCGAAGATCGTAGCCCAAACTGCACGCCCAGGTTCCTTCCAGTTCACCTTTCAATTTATGCGTCTTTAGGCGGGGATGAAAGCAGTCCGTGGCGAGCAATTCCAATGTCGACTGCAAGTTGTGCGAAGCCTGCGGGTACTTTTTGAGAAACTTCCTGGCTTTGCGAACGAAAGCGCTTGAGCGCAGCAAAGGCCGGGTCACGAGAAGATCTCTTTCACGATCTGATCCGGTGTCTTCGGGCGGAGAGAACCCCGATCAAATTCCTTTTGCGCTTCCCGAATGTCGAGAGCCAAATCAGCGCGCCGGCGGTTTGCCATTCGTCGAGTGAGGACCGTGACGAGAGTTTGTTGCTCCTCAACCGTCAAACGGTCAGCAGCCTCCACGACGACGTAAAACTTCGAATTGAGTTTGGACTTTGCTCTGGCTGAGTTTTTCATGGCAGTCTCAACATAACACTTCAAACCATGGTGAGCAAGGCGAGCACTCACCTGTCTTCATTTTGCTGTTTTCCAACATCAAAACTGTTCAACACTCTTGATTCCGCCGTTTGAGAGTGCGCCAAGTTGTTGGCCATAGATAAATCCCCTGGGGGTGACCGAAAAAGCTTTAGCGAAACAGGTCGCGAATCTCGCGCAGGCTCACGTCCGCGAATTGGGCGGCGACAGCATCGGCGTGCTGAAGTTCCGAGGCGGGGCGGCTGTGGGAGAGCGCCAGGCACTTCAAGCCCGCGGCCTGCGCGGCGACCACTCCCAGGGGAGCGTCCTCAATCGCCAGGCACTCGGTCGCCTGGAGCGGCTGGTGGCGAAAATTCGGCAGCACCCGCAGGCGATCGAGCGCCTTGAGATAAACCTCGGGGTCAGGCTTGGAGCGCTGGCAATCGTCCGCTGTGGCCATGACGGAAAATTTCTCTCGCAGACCCATTTGCGTGAGCAGATGGTGAATTTCCGTGAGCAGACTGCCGCTGGCAATCGCCAGGGGGTAATGCCGGGCCACTTCCGTGACAAACTCGATGGCGCCGGGCAGGGGCGGCATTCCGTCGCGAATAATTTGCTGGTAGCGCTCGCCCTTCCAGGCCACCAATTCGTCGCGCCGGGCGATATCCACGGGCCTCCCGTGGCTCGCGTAAAGGTGCTCCACGATGCCGCGGTCGTCCAGGGCAAGGTAGTCGCGGTAGTATTCATCCTCACTGACCGACCAGCCCTCGAGCGCGGCCATTTCCTGGGTCAACTTCAAAATGACGGGTTCGGTGTCAACAATGATGCCGTCAAAATCGAAAATGATGGCGCGCAGCAAGCCGGGCAGGACTCCCTCGATCGGCAATCGGCGAATACGGCGCTATGGTACACTTGGCAGGGGAGTGTGTACAAGGGGCCGATTGTCAGGTTCTTGCAAGTCACCCGAATTGAGTCTGCTGCGTCTAATAGAGTGAGGAATAACGTCGATATATGACTCACGAGTTGAGCATCCCCATCGCGCTGGTGGCGGGCATTGTTTCTTTTCTGTCGCCTTGTGTGCTTCCCCTCGTGCCCGGATATGTTTCCATGCTCTCCGGGGCGTCGATCGAGGAGCTGAAGGATAGTGCGGGAGCGGAACTGTTAAGGCGAGTCTTGCGCAACTCCCTGGCCTTCGTGGTGGGATTCACCCTGGTTTTCGTGATTCTGGGCGCCTCGGCGACTTGGGTGGGAAAATTCCTGTTGGAGCGGCGGGTGATCTTCAACATCATCGCCGGCGTCGTGGTGATTATTTTTGGATTGCACCTCACCGGACTGGTGAAGATCCCATTCCTTTATCGCGAGGCGAGGCTGGATACAGGTGCGCCGAAGCGTGGTCTGGGCGGCGCTTTCCTCATGGGATTCGCATTTGCGTTCGGGTGGACCCCTTGCATCGGCCCGATTCTGGCGGCGATTCTGACTCTTGCCGCGCAGCGCCAGACGGTGTTTCAGGGAATGTTCCTGCTCGCTATCTACTCCGCCGGGCTGGCAATTCCGTTCCTGGTCACCAGCGTGGGCCTCAGCAGCTTCCTGAAGTTCTACAAAGGATTCCGGAGACACTTGCAGGCGGTGGAAGTTGCGTCAGGAGTTCTATTGATTGCGCTGGGCGCGCTCATGGCAATTAATAAATTGACGATCATTTCCGGTTATTTCACTTTCTTGAACCGGTTTTCATTGTAGGGCCGAATCGCGTTCGGCCTGAGGTAAGGTTAAGGATGCATCCAATTTTGATTCATATCGGCTGGTTCCACCTTCCCACCTACGGTGTGCTGCTCGTCACAGCTATTCTGGGGGGAATCTTTATCGCGATGCGCCTGGGACGGCGAGTGGGCCTGGATCCCTCGCTGGTATTGGATTTTTGCACCTGGCTCATCCTGGTGGCGCTGGTGGGCGCAAAAGTGTTGATGGTGGTGACAGAGTGGAGTTATTACCGCGACCATCTTGGAGAGATCTTCAGCCTGTCAACCTTCCTGGCGGGCGGAGTTTTTTACGGCGGCTTCCTGGCGGCGCTCATCTTCACCGTGTGGTACGTGCGAGTTCAAAAGATCTCGTTCTGGAAGCTGGCGGATGTGCTGGCGCCCGGAGTGGCGCTGGGCCAGAGCGTGGGACGCCTGGGATGCTTCAGCGCTGGATGCGATTACGGCAAACCTACGACTATGCCATGGGGAGTAGTGTTTACCAGCAAATTTGCCCACGAGGTTACGGGAGTGCCGCTGGGGCTGCACCTGCACCCCGCGCAGCTTTACGAATCCTTTGCCACCTTCGTGATTTTTGGCTTATTGTTGTGGTGGTTTCCTAGGAAAAAAAGGGATGGAAACATTTTCCTCGGTTACGTGGGGCTTTATGCCGTGGCCCGATTCTTCCTGGAGTTCCTGCGCGGCGACCCGGACCGGGGATTCGTGTTCAATCACCTTCTCTCGACGTCGCAGTTCATCGCGATTCTGGCGCTGGCAGGGATTGCCGCGGTTTTCATCTGGCGCTGGGTTCATCGATTTGAAGGATTGCAGGCGAAACCGAAGCATCAGAGCGAGCGAAGCGAATCCCATGTAGGCGCGGCGGCGCGTGGAGCCCGGTGACGCCGCTCTCGGACGGCGGCTACAACGCCGGACGCAATCGGCCGGGCCGTGGCACGAAATTACTTTGAGGTTTGAACTGTGGAAGAACCAACACCCATCGGGAGTTCACCTGAGGCGCCAAATCCGCCGGAGGTTCCCCCTCCGACTCCGCCGCCCCCCCCCGCATCCAACACAGCCAAGCTGGCGGCCGGCGCTCTGCTGGCCCTTGTGGTGGTGGCGGGCCTTTATTACATCAACCGATTTTGGATTGCCCCCGCGGTGAGGGCACAATCGAAAGGCAACGCGGACCATCCCCTGGCGCCCGCCTTCTCGCTGACCGACATTACCGGTAAGCCGCTTGCTTTGAGTGACTTCCACGGGAAGGTGGTGGTGCTCGACTTCTGGGCGACCTGGTGCGGGCCCTGCCAGCTCGAGATTCCCGGCTTCATCGACTTGCAAAAGCGTTATGCTGCACAGGGATTCACCATGATCGGAATTTCCATGGACGATAGTTCGGATCCTGTGGTGGAATACTACAAGGATCACCAGATGAATTATCCTGTGGCCCTCGGAAACGATCGGCTGGCGGAACTCTTCGGCGTCAACCAGGGTTATCCCACCACCTTTGTGATCGGGCGCGATAGCCGCATTTATGCCAAGCACGTGGGCGCATACGATCCCGCGGTCTTTGAGACGGAAATCAAGGAATTGCTGGCCGCCAATGAGTCGGGCGCGCCTAAGGATTTTCAGCAAGCAGGCCAGCTTTTTCCTGACGAAAAAGTTGAGCTGGGCAACCCCGCCGCGATCGATTCGGAAGTGCCCGGCATCGACCTGACCAAGCTGACCGCAGACCAAAAGGAAGCGTACAAGAAAATTTTGAGTGGAAAACAATGCAACTGCGGCTGCAATCGAAATCTGCTGGAATGCCGCCGCGTGGACCGCAGTTGCGGCACCAGCCGAAAGCTTGCTCAGGACGAATTAGACGCCATGCTGAAGGTCAAGGCCCCGGACGCCACCGCAAAATAATTGGGCGGACCGGCAGTTGTGGCGGAGCGCAAGCATGCCGCGGCGCGTTTATCGATGCGCGGGGAGAACCGCGAGCGCAAAATCCAGGCGCTTCGCAAACGGTCCTGCTGCTGCAAAATTCAACTTCGAGGGAACGGATATAACGGCCTATGCGGATGATTCTGTGGGCATGCGTATGGAATTTGCTGGCGGTGGGGCTGGCCTTAGGTCAAATGAACAATTCCGTGGTGCAAGCCCGGGCGCTGATTGCCACCGATGCGGCGCACGCCGATTCATCCCTGAAACTCGCCGTGTTGGCGCAGGTGGCGGCGGGCTATCACATCAACGCTCACAAGCCCTCGCTGGATTACTTGATCCCGACCGAGGTCAAGGTGGACGCGAGCGGCCAGTTCACGGTGAAGAGCTTGGTTTACCCCAAGGGAGTGCCTCAGAAGTTCGCATTTTCGGATTCGCCGCTTTCCGTCTATGAGGGTGAAGTGGCGGTGGGCGCCATCCTCCAAACCGCCAAGGCGGTGGCGCCGGGCACCTACACGTTGAAAGCCAGGTTCGCTTACCAGGCCTGCAACGATCACGCCTGCCTTCCTCCGGCGAGTGTGCCGCTGAGCGTAACGATAAGAATCGTTCCACAGAATGTGCCGCTGAAACCGGTGGAATCCGATGTCTTCCGAAGAATCCAATTCGAGTAATGCCCCGCCGGCCAATGCTCCCGATGGTAAACCCCGCGGTTCTGCCGGCATGGTGGCGTTGACCCTGATCTTGCTGGCGTTACTCGTGTGGGCCATGGCTCCGGATCGGCCGAAGTTTACGCCTGCTCCCCTCAGGCCTGCGCCTGCGGGATGTCCACTCAAT
>JASHTZ010000543.1 GCA_030040295.1 Terriglobia bacterium
TTTATGAATTTGATTCACAATGCGATCAAGTTCTCGCCTGAACGGGGAACCGTTCTTATATCCGTGCGCCGGGACCAACAAGGATTAGTGACCGCAACCGTAAAGGATAGCGGCCCCGGCGTCCCGCCCGAGCATCGGGAAAAAGTATTCGAACGATTTCATCGAATTGACCAGGCCCGAGACCGGGATTCGGGGGGCGCCGGCTTAGGATTGGCGATCGTCCAATGGGCAGTTCACGCTCATGGTGGCAATATTCAGGTGGAAAGTGGCACAGATGGCGGAAGCGTTTTCCGCATCGAGTTGCCCGCCGCAAAAACCGAAGTGCCTTCGATAGCCAGCAAGTAGCCTGCAATAATCGAGCTCGCCCACTCCCCACACAAGATGGGCGGCAATGACCTCCAAAACGCAACGCCGCAGATCAATGGTCGTAAAGAACCTGTTTCGTGTACTCTGCTTCCACTTGGGGATCGAGGGCGAGGTGCTGCTGTAAGATCCAGATACCCTCAGGATTGGCAACGAACACCAAGCCGCGCTGATTATCCCTGCCTACTGCCGTGACGCCATTGAATTCCCTGGCGACCTTGGGGTGCTGGGGATCGGAAAAATCCATGATCTTAAGACTTTGGAGAGGAGCCTCCGCCGGATAATTCATTTCGCTGCTTACCAGTGCCGCCGTACCCGCCACCGCCACGAGGGCTTCCGACCCCCCCTGGCCAGCGTAAGGAACATTCGCCAACACTAGTGGACTGCTCGTCTTGGTTACGTCGATCAGGGTGATCTCCTTGCCCGCCTCGTGTTCTGCATACAGGTAATAGCTGCTATAGTGTTGCGTGCAAACAAAACCAGTGACGGGATGGTTCGTCGAGGGAATGTGACCCACGACCTGAATACTATCCTGCGGTTGTGCGGGATCTTTCTTATGAGTTTTGTTCTTGGCACTCGCGGTGGTTACCGTTATGACCATTCCAACCAGAACCCACAAGGCGCTACGCCGTGCCGTCGTTTTGATTAGGTCCATTGCCACCTCATCCTTTGAACTCGCCAGGACGTCTTAGGCTCGCCTTCCAACGGAGCGAAAGAAGTTCCACGCTTCGGTTCTAGCACGATGTCCGACGCACAGCACCTTAAGTGTGTGTGATGTTTTTCTGAAGCTGGTGTTCAGGTGAACGTCATAATTAAACCGGCAGTTTTATGGGTCAAACCTGAAGCATTTCTGAAGAAATGCGTAAGAGAAACTTCATGAACTATTCAGTGGCCATTTTCTTCTGCTGTCGTTGACAATCAGGTTGCACTTTGAGGGGAAACATGACTTATGCTTTTGCCCGGTCCCGCCAAAAAGGTCTGCATCTACCTGAACGAAGACACTATCTCCGATAAAGATTATCTGAGCAGGGAAATCATGGCAATTCTCTACGACTTGAGGGTGGCGGGGGCAACCGTCCTGCGCCCGGCGGCCGGTTTCGGGTCGCATCACCACCTCCACCCTAGCGGCAGCGGGATTGACGCTGACCCGCACATGCCCGTGAGAATTGACTTTTTGGAATCGCCCGAGCGCGTTGACGCGATTTTGCCACTGCTGGAAAAGCTCGTGGTGGACGGGCTGATCGAAGTGCACGATACGACGATTGTGAAATCGGTCATGACGGACAAATCTGAAGCTCAATCAGGCGAGCCGGCGCGATGAACTTAAAATGCCTGCGCCCCGTCCTTCTTTTCCTGCTGGCCGGATGCAGCGTGGTATGCGCGCAACCGCCCGCAACCATCACCTTGGCCGAGGCCCAAGCCATTGCCCTCCGCAACCACCCACGCATTGCCTCCGCGGCATTCCTTGCGCAGGCGGGTGAGGCGCAGGTGAAGGAGGCCCACTCGGCCTACCTCCCCACCTTCTCCGCAAACCTTACAGGAGTGGAAGCGCAGCATGACACCACGCTGATGGTGGGCGCTGTCCCCACCTCCAGTCTCTACAGCCGCGCGGCATCTGGCCTCTCTGGGTCGGAACTGCTCACGGATTTCGGCCGCACTTCCAGTTTGGTGAAGAGCGCCGAGCTTCGGCACGAGTCTGAGAACCAGGACGTGGCCAACGCCCGCGCGCAGGTGGTGCTGAACGTAAACGTTGCCTATTACCAGGCGCTTTCCGCGCGCGCCGTTCTGAGGGTAGCCAAAGCCAATCTGGATCTTTTCAACTTGACCCTTCGACAGGTGAAGGCGCTCGCGCAAAGCTCTCTTCGATCCACCCTCGATGTGAGCTTCGCGGAGGTCAATGTTTCACAGGCGGAACTGGAACTGGTGCAGGCGGAGGACGACGAAAGAGCCAGCCACGCGCGCTTGTCCGCGGCCATGGGCTATGAACGCGATCAGGCATTTGCCCTCAACGATGAGCCACTGCCGCCCGCAATGGAACCCGATGTGAATGTTTTAATCAACCAAGCGATGCAGGACCGGCCGGATCTGGAAGCCTTGCGCCTGAATTACCAGTCGCTGGAACGTTACGCGCAAGCGGAAAAGCGCTTATGGGACCCCACCATCACCGTGGCGGGCCTTGCGGGCGTGTCCCCGGAAAGGGAGCAACCGCTCCATGAAACCTACAGCGCGGCCGGCATCAACGTAAATATCCCCATCCTGAACGGCGGGTTGTTCGCCGCGCGGCACGCGGAGGCGGAAGCACGCGCTCAATCTGCGCAGAAGGACATGCAGGATTTGTCAGTGCAAGTTGCCCGCGACGTGCAAGTGGCATGGTTGGATGCCAACAATGCGTTCCGCAGGCTGGACGTAACCGCGCGCATGGTAACAGAGGCCAATGAGGCCCTGCGCCTGGCCCAGGCACGTTATGACAGCGCTTTGGGCAGCATCGTGGAATTGAACCAGGCACAAGTGAGCCAAACGGAGGCGGAAATCGCAGCGGCCTCCGCAAAATATGAATATCTCGAACGGAGGGCGGCGCTCGATTACGCAATGGGCGCTTTGAAATGAACCGCACGCACCCAGCGCGCGGAATTATGAAAGGGGCGCATGGAAGGCAGGATGAAGAAAGGTTCCAAGCAAAAAGAATGTAATGGAAGTGTAGCGCATGGTGAGCGATTTGTCGTCACCGCTGTGCTCCTTTTCCTGGCTGCGTCCATCACTTCCTGCGCCCGCAACGGAGGCGCCGAAACATCGGGGCCGGCAGCGGACGTCCCGGTCGTTCCGGCCGTCAGGGTCACCCGCGCGGATCTTTCCAACAGTGTGGTCCTGACGGCTGAATTCATACCGTTCCAGGAAATCGACGTCATGGCCAAGGTGTCCGGCTACATTCGCGAGATCAACGTCGATATCGGCGATCGTGTTCATGAGGGGCAACACCTGGCCACTCTGGAGATTCCGGAGATGCAGGACGATCTGGCGCGGGCTGCCGCGGCCGTTCAGGAGGCTGACGCGGAACTCGCAACCGCCAGGGACGAACTCCGCCGCGCCGAGTCCTCCCGCGATATTGCACACCTTTCGTACTCGCGCATTTTAGATGTCTCCAAAAGGGAGCCCGGGCTCGTGCCGCAGGAAGAAGTAGACGAAGCGAACTCTCGCGATTTAGTGGCCGAAGCTCAGGTCTCTGCCGCCAAATCGCGCATCGCGGCCGCCGAACAGCACATTCGAGTCGCGCAAGCCGAACAGGCACGACTGAAGACCATGTTTCAATACGCAATTATCACCGCGCCCTTCACCGGAGTCATCACCAAGCGATACGCGAACACGGGATCGCTGATCCAAGCCGGCACCTCGTCGCAGACCCAGGCAATACCCGTGGTCAGACTTGCTGAAAATGGCTTGCTTCGTCTGGACCTGCCGGTACCGGAATCCGACGTCCCCCTGATTCACCTCGGTGAACAGGTCGACGTGAAGGTGAGCGCGTTGAACCGGACGTTTCCAGGAAAAGTGGCGCGCTTTGCGGACGAAGTCGACGAGTCCACCCGGACCATGAAGACGGAAGTTGACGTTCCCAATCCGGACTTGGTACTGGTGCCGGGAATGTATGCTGAAGTCGATCTCATCACCGATCAGCGCCGCAACGTGATTTCCGTTCCGGTGGAAGCCGTGGAAGGCGCCGGAGATTCTGTCACGGTCTACGCCGTCCAACCCTCGGGGGTAATCCGGGTTGTTCCCATCCATCTGGGAGTTGAGACCGCCCGTCTGGTCGAGGTGCGGGCGGGCAACTTGAGAGAGGGTGATACGGTCATCGTGGGATCACGGGCCGGGTTAAAGGCAGGCACTAAGGTTCAACCCAAACTGATGAACCTATCCCCCGATTCACCGCCCAAAGGGTAAGGAATCCCATGTCGCGATTCGCCATCAATACTCCATATTTCATCGTTGTGATTTGCCTGATGCTTGCCATCCTTGGGGGTGTCAGCGTAGCCCGCATGCCCGTGGACATGTTCCCTACCATGAACATTCCGGTGGTCATCGTTGCCACGTTTTATTCGGGAATGCCTCCAGAACAAATCGAGGGCGACATTACCTATCACCTGGAACGGTTCTTCACACTCGCCAGCGGCATCGATCACATCGAGTCACGATCGCTGAACGGTGTGAGCATCATTCGCGTGTACTTCCAGTCGAACACCAACGCGGATATCGACGCTGCGACGATTGCCAACCTGGCCGTCTCGGACATGAAGGACTTGCCGCCCGGCACCCTGCCCCCCGTGGTGCTGAAATCCGATGCCTCCAGTCTTCCTGTATGCCTCGTCACGATGAATGGTGCGGGGATGACCGATGACAAACTGAAGGACATCGCTCAGAACTTTGTCCGCAATCAGCTCGCGAGTGTTCCGGGTTCATCGATCCCGCAACCATTTGGCGGGCCATGGCGTCAGATTCAGTTCTACGTCAACCCGTATAAACTCGAGGCGCGTCAAATCAGCCCCATGGATGTAGTCCGCGCCATGAACCAAGCCAACGTCATACTTCCGGCAGGTGACGTCCAGATCGGGAATCTGGACTACAACATCTATTCCAACGCCCAGTTTGACCTTTCGGACGCCAACCAGTATCCGCTGAAAATGAATGGCGAAGATCCCGTCCTCATGTCGGACGTAGGCGAGTTGAAGGACTCCCATGCCATCCAATACAACGTCGTTCGGGTGAACGGACAGCGCTCTGTTTACTTGCCGGTCATGAAACAGGGAGGGGATTCCAATACCATCGCCGTAGTGGATGGCGTTCGCAATACCGTCCGTCATCTCGTCGATGTTCCTTCCGCCATGAAAACCAATGTCGTATTCGATCAGTCGCGCTTCGTACGAACCGCCATCGAGACGCTGCTGCACGAGGGGGGAATTGGCCTTCTCCTGACTTGCATGATGGTCCTGATGTTTTTGGGAAGCATGAGGGCTACCGTTGCCGTCTTCTTTTCCATTCCGCTTTCGATCTGCGCGACGTTTTTTGCGCTGCAACTGGGTGGTTCGTCTATCAACAGCATGGTGTTGAGCGGACTGGCATTGGCGTTGTCGCGCCTGATCGACAATTCGGTGATTGTGCTCGAAAACATCTACCGGCACCTGGAACTGGGTGAACCCCAGCAAGTGGCCGCGGAAACCGGCGGAAAAGAAGTAGCTCTGCCTGTTCTTGCCGCTACGTTAACAACAGCGGTCGTCTTCTTTCCTGTTACGCTGCTTGCGGGAGTCAGCAAATTCCTCTTCTCGGCAATGGCGCTGGCGGTCGTGCTCTCTCTCTTCGCGTCTTTTTTCGTTGCCATGACGGTCGTGCCACTTTTTTGCGCGCGGTTTGTGAAGCTCGACCATCCTGTGCATTCCGGTGAGGCCGATTCGGGGGCAGATGGGTCGCTCAAGGCTAATTCGCCTGGGTGGGGAGAGCGGTTCAACTCCGCTTTCAATGCCTCATTCAGTCGCATGCTGGGTTGGTACGAAAAACTAGTCCGCCAGTCGCTTCGCATCCCGACGACCGTCTTGGTAGTCTTCTTTGGGCTCTTCATGGCCAGCCTTCTCTTGTACCATGCGCTTGCCTTCGCGTACTTTCCGCAAACCGATGCAGGTCAGTTCGTCATCACTTTCAAAGCACCTTCAGGAACCAGGCTCGCCGTAACTGAAAGAGAAGTTGCGGGCCTGGAGGCCTTGATCAAGGAAATTGTCCGGCCGGAGGATCTGGGCATCATCGTGGACAACATTGGCGTGGACAACGGGTTTTCTGCAATCTACACGCCGAATGCCGCGATGCA
>JASHTZ010000544.1 GCA_030040295.1 Terriglobia bacterium
AGGCAGACAAATTCATTGCATCGCATATTGTTGCCATCCAAGCCGTCCGAGAAAAAGGCGGAGCGGAAATCAAGTCGCAGCAGCTTCTCGTCCAAATGCACATCCAACTCAAGGACAGATCAACCAAAGATCTTACGCTACCGCTTTTGAGTCCTGTGGCCGCCAAGCTTTTGGAAGGAGACCCGGATTTTTCGGGAGTTGTTCTATTCCAAGGAAAGGCGATCCTTGTCATCGAGGCCTCCACCTCATACGCGAACGGATTGTTCGTTAGGATCTCGAGAGAGCACACATCCAATGCAACATTGCACGATTTAGCCGCTGTCCTCCGCAAGGACGAGGAACGACTTTTCGGCGTCCTCGGCTTGGAGGTCGACTTATGAGCACCATGCATCCGATAGCGCACGATCTCCAGCAGCCCATGGCGCCCCCATCTAACCCGGATCACTTTGTTGGCGGCTATCTGGCAGACCAGCCCACGCCCGGCGAATGCGATGCACCATTCGAACGCACTGCCTTCCAATTTGCGCGATTTGAGGAGGAGCGCGGACCATCACCTGCTGATTTTCGATGGTCCTTCGGCCAGGAACTGAGCACGATACAGACTGCGATAGACGCTCTCGTCCGGGGCCTCGCGGATAATCGGAGTCCGGTGAAGCACGCGGGGGCCCACGCACAGGCTGCTATTGGGTCCTCTAATCTTCCGGTTTCCCCAAACATTGCGCTTAGTGGGCTGAAAGAAGTATACGTTTTTGAAGATCGCGCTCGCGTGGCCGCATTTGTCGAGCAGAATCGGCTTCGGAACCTTTTGCTGGAGGCGCACGATCCGCTGGTTGCCGCTTTTGGCAGATTGGCAATTAAGAAGCTGTCGCTCGTTGAGGACGACGAGGGTTCTGAAACGCTGTTTTGCTCAATAGCAGTATCGGGCACCCTAGACGAAGCGAGGCACGCACTGAAGTCATTCGACCAAGGCTGGTGGCTTGCCCACTGCGCCAAAGTCGGCAGGAAATTAAACTTCGACTTCGAGCTGATCTAATGCCGTTCGACTGGAATCACTTCCTTACTCTCGCAGAAGAGCTCGCGCGAAAGCCCGACGAGGCCTCCAAACGGACTGCAATAAGCCGGGCGTACTACTCTATCTTTAACGCTGCCTTCTCGCGTGCAGAGACCACTATCGGCCCGAAGCCCCCTGGGGAAGGTTTTCACCAATGGTGCTGGGACCAGTACACGGAAAGCGGAGATCACTCATGCCAGCAGCTTGGGCTAAACGGCAACCGGATGAAAGCCGCACGAGTGAAGGCCGATTACAGGGATGCCAACATCCCGCGCTTGGACGATTTGGTCCGGCGCACACTTGAAGATGCGCGCCAACTCCAAGCGGACCTAGCTGCTCTCGACCCCGCGCTTCCTCGCCCTTGAGACATGCTTAGCTCGTGGTGCAAATGCTGGCTGGAGCGGAGTGTTCCTTAGGGAATCCCTCCTCAGTTCATGCCCTTCAGCGGGCCGCGCCCTTGCAGTCCATGGCCTTCATGATGAAGGTTTGGACCTCCGGTTTCATCTGAAAGTTCTGCTGGGGTTCCTGCGGCCAATTTGCACGGTCGGACCACATCTTGTTCAGACCCTTCTGGATTTCGGGGTCGCCGCCGGTGAATTCCCCCACCAGCTTCTTCCAGCGAGCGGCCAGAGCCTGCGCCTTCTCGCTGGCCGGGTCTTCACCGATCACGGCTTCAACGTCCTTGATGAGCCGGGCCCACTCTTTGCTGACGCGCTCCTGCAATTCCGGCGACCACAGGTGCTTGCGCGCCTCCACCTTGGCTTGTGCCGCTTCGCTGTAATACTCCTTGGTCCAGTCGGAGTTGGCTTGCATTTCAATCTCCTTGATGATTTGTGTAAACAGATTCCAATCCGGCCCATGCTGTGAGCGAAGCGACTGCGCGGCCTTTTCGATGGCGGCGATGGCGCGGTCGAGCCGCCGGCGCTTTTCCGACAGCACAATCCGCTGCCTTCGCAGGGCGTCGAAGAGGGCCGATTCGTCGCGGAGCAGGTCAGGAATCTCCTTAAGGGGCAATCCCAGAAATTTCAGCACGACGATCTGTTCCAGGCGCGCAAGGTCGCGCTCCGTGTACTGCCGGTATCCGCTTGACGTGCGCGTGCCGGGTTTCAGCAGGCCGATGCGGTCGTAATGGTGCAAGGTCCGAACCGTTACGCCTGCCAATTGGGCGAACTCGTGAGCCCGGTACCAACCTTTGGTGTTCGTTTTCAAAATTGCCTCCGTAAAGATGATCCGCCCTGACGTTGCGTCAGAGTCAAGGCTTTTTTGCGGCCGCGATTCATTGGGACACGGGCATCCGAAGGTGTGAAAATCTCTGAAAAACACCTCACGCAAAGACGCAAAGCACCGCCAAGCAAAGCAAATCCGCCATGCGTGACTTTGCGTCTTTGCGCCTTTGCGTGAAACTATTTATTCCTTCGCAGTTTCTCCCGGACGTCGCGTTTGCCGGATGAAGCACCGTCCGGCTGCCCAGCTTGCCGCTATGGCCCCGGAAGGGGCCTACGGTGAATAGCCGCAGGTTTTTAACCTGCGGATCGCAGGTCCGGATGGACCGATCAACCCTGGAAGGGTTGCCCGTGCACATGGTCGGCCCCGTCAGGGCCGGCCCATGCCTTTTGCCTCGTCTTCCGTAGGTTTCACCTACGGCTATTCAAGGTTTCCCGCTGTGCGGGAGCCAGTGTCGCCCGCTCCAATTCCTTGCCGCTTTGGCCGGGAATGTGCAAAAATATCTGTGGGCTGCTCGTTGTCGCAAGCCGGATGGCGCGGGCAACCTTCGCTTCAGGGGGACACCACGCAATCAAGGAGAGTAAGTGCATCCTGACCTTAAAGGCGTCGTCGAGCTTCAGCAACTCGATCTGCAAGTTGCGGAGATGACGGCGCTGATCGATTCCCTTCCCGGGCAGATTCAAAAACTGCAATCCCAACTGGACAACTTCATCAGCACCCACGAGGAACGCAAGAAGCGCCTGGCCACCAACCAGAAGGAACGCAAAGACCTGGAAGGCGACGTTAAAGAGATCCAGCAAAAAATCACCAAGCACAAAGACCAGCTTTATGAGGTAAAGACCAACGAGCAATACCGCGCCATGTTGAAGGAAATTGAAGGAGAAGAGGGAAACATTCGCAAGATCGAAGACCTGATTCTTGAAAAAATGATGGCCGCGGAGGAGATCCAGAAGAACATCCACGAGGCGGCGGCGCGGCTGGAAGGCGAAAAGGTTCGCGTGGCGGCGGAAATTAAGCACTTGCAGGACGAGCGACAGAAGGATGTGGAGGAACGCGAGCGCTTGCAGACTCGCCGCAAGGAGGTTGCCGCCGGTCTGAGCGAATCCGTCCGCGAGCTTTACGAGCGCATCCGCAGTTACCGCACCGGATTGGCCGTGGCGGAGGTGCGCGACGGTCTCTGCACCGCTTGCAATGTCCGCTTGCGTCCCCAGGCATATAACGAAGTTCGCAGCGATGATGCCGTACTGACTTGCGAGAATTGCAGCCGCATCCTCTATTACCTTGAGCCGCCTCCGGCCGAGCACACCGAAAGCGGGCCCGCGAAGGCGAACGCGATCGCATAGCAAGGGCAGCGGCCGGCTTCTTACAAAATTCCCTCGGCTGCTATGAGTTCTTTACCGGCCGCTCATCACTTACCTCTGGTCACTGCTCTATTCATGCCGAATCCATTGGAAATTGTGGCGAATATCGACGGCGGTTCGCGCGGCAATCCCGGCCCCGCGGCATATGGCGTTGTTATAAGGACCACGCAAGGCAAGGCCGTCGCCGAGATCGCGAAGTTCATCGGCGAAGCCACCAACAACTTTGCGGAATATCAGGGCCTGCTGGCGGTGCTGGAGTACGCGCTGAGCCACGGCTATTCGCGGTTACGCGTGCAGACGGATTCGGAGTTGATGGCCCAGCAGATTGCCGGCCACTACAAGGTTCGGAGCCTGGACTTGAAGCCTTTGCACGCGCACGCTCAGGCCTTGATCGCGCGACTGGAATCCTTTTCAATCCAGCACGTCTACCGCGAGAAGAACCGCGAAGCCGACCGCCTGGTGAACCAGGCATTGGACGATCAAGCGCGCGGGAGTGCATCCTCTCCAACTTCTAACGTCCCTTCCTCGAAACGCATCAGCATATCTGCGACTTTTCGCGATGGTTCGCTGCATCCGCATACGCAACTTCCCTTGTTCGAAAGTGAAGAAGTGGATTTGGAGATTCGCCGCAAGAAGTAAGCAGCGCGAGGACCCTCGCGCCGGGCAACGACCGGAAATTCCTGTATAATAAAACTGCAGATGGATGAAGGGCTTTTCCGGGGATGCGGTAGGCCGGCTTCACTTCCGCAGCGAGAATCAAGGGAGAAACGTCTCGATGACACAGCGAATGGTTAAATGCGTCAAGCTGAAAAAGGAGCTTCCCGGGCTGGACGAGGCGCCCTGGTCAGGCGAGCTTGGCCAGCGCATCTATGACAACGTTTCCCAGGAGGCGTGGAACCAGTGGCTGAGTTTCCTGCGGATGCTGATCAACGAATATCGTCTGGTGCCTTCAACCAAGGAGGCCCAGGAATTTATCGCTGGCCAAATGGAGCAGTTCTTTTTCGGCACGGGGTCAGCGCTTCCCCCCGGTTATGTCCCGCTGAAGTAAATAATATCCAATTTCAAGGAGACCCATGCGATTCAAGGCATCAACCCTACTCAAGCTTTCGGCAATCGGATTCTCATTCGTGATTTTTAGTCTCCCGCTTTACGCCGGGCAGGCCCCTGATGGCGCCGATCTGTTTAAGAAAAAGTGCTCGATGTGCCATGCCCCCGACGGCAAGGGTTATTCGGCTATCAAGACCCCGGACTTCACCGATCCCAAGGTGCAGGCTTCGATGACGGATCAGGAAATGGTCGACGTCATCAAGAACGGGAAAAAAGGCACGGCCATGCCGGCCTTTGCGGATAAGCTGACGGATGACGAGATCAACTCGCTGGTCACTTACATTCGTTCTCTCGATAGCAGCAAGAAAAAATAAGTGTCGGAATGAGCAAGGCCCTGCCGGTGCCGCGACCGGTTGTAGCGGCGGTCCCGCCGAGGCAGGAGCGGCGTTCCAAGGAAGAAGGCGAGTGAGAATGGAAAAAATCGTGAAGACGGACGCGGAGTGGAAACAGATTCTCACACCCGAGCAGTATCAGGTGACCCGCCACGGAGGAACCGAGTGCGCTTTCACCGGCCAGTTCTGGGATTTCCACGATGAAGGCGTATTCCGCTGCGTCTGTTGCGGCGCTGACCTTTTTCATTCCAAAAAGAAATTTGAATCCGGAACGGGTTGGCCGAGCTTTTGGGATCCTTTCGAGAATCAGAACATCCAAGTGAAAACCGACAACAGTTACGGCATGAAGCGCACGGAAGTGCAGTGCGCCCGGTGCGATGCCCACCTGGGCCACGTGTTCGAAGACGGTCCCCCGCCCACTCACCTGCGCTATTGCATCAATTCCGCCGCGCTCAAATTTGTGAAGGACAAATGAGGGGCCTTACCCGTGTGGGGCCGCTTCCGCCCGCCCCCTGCGTCATGTTTGGGCCGCGGAGCCGCCACCCGCCCCCAATTCTGCGAGCTGTTTTTCCAGATCCGCAAGCGCGTTTTGCAGCATTTCGAGATGGCGCGGGTGCAGGCTTGCCTGCATTTGTTGTTGCAATCGGGCGCGCGCCAGCAGCAGCGTTTCCTTTCTCCGAAGTGCAGCAGCCGCTTCCGGGGTTATGCGCTTTGACGCAGCTTTCTTATCCTCCTGCGATGTTTCCATTTGCGACTCCACTGATTTGCTTTCCCATCCTCTGGCCATGGGTCTCCCATTATCAGATGCACAAATTACGGAATCAGCCTCCCGCGCAAATTCGTGAAATCACCCTGCCCAGGGCATCTGCAAAGACATCCCGCGCGGGCAGGAGGCTGACGACAAGAAATCCTTCCGAAGGAAAATCATAAAAGTGTCCGGGGTGAACCGAGACGCCCTCTTGAACCAGCAATTCCGCCGCCCAATCTTCATCGCTGCGAATCGAGGGTACGCGCAGAATTGCGTACCAGCCGCCCTCGACCTTCAGCCTGCTCACGGGCAAGCCGGGGACGAGAAATTTGTCGAGCTTGCACAGGTTGGCTTGCACGCGCTCTAGTATTTCAGATTGAATGTCGCGTCGATGTGCAAGCCACTGGGGGGCAGCGAGCGCCACCGGCGCGCTTACTGAAAGGTAAGTGTCGGCAATCACCTCGAGGCGAGCCAATGCTTCGCGTTGCAATTCCCGCGGACCATTCACCACGATCCAGCCGAGCTTCATCTGCGGCAATGCGCATATCTTGGAAAGTCCGTTGAGCGTGAACGTGAGCGCCTCGGATTCCTGCGCATGAGTGGCCACTCGTTCCGCGTCCATCTCGAATCCGTAATCTGAAAAGACCTCGTCGGCGACAAGTGCCGCGTTATTGCGCCGGCAAGCCTCACCCATGCGCCCCAGCTCAGGCCTTTTTGAGAACGATCCCGTAGGGTTATTGGGATGGACCACCAGCACGGCGCGCGAGCGTGGTCCACATCGGGCGGAGAGCGCATCCAAATCCACCTGCCAGCCGTCGTGGTAAACGAGAGGGTAAGGGACCATTTCAACATCGTTCAGCGCACCGAGAAAATCGAAGAGCGGATAGCTGGGCTGGGGCGAGAGGATCTGGTCGCCCGGGTTGGCCAGCAGCCGGAAAACGAAAGAGTAGGCTTCACTGGTGCTGGTGGTTAGAAAGATCTGGTCGGGATGGAGCTCAACCCCGCGCTCGCAGTAGTAGCGCGCCACGGCTTCCCGCGCCGCGCGCAAGCCGCGCGGATCAGGTTGGTAGGTTAGTGCGCGTGAATTTCGGAGTGGTGTAAGGATCTCCTCCGCGTCGAACGCCAGGCCGCAGTGCGTGGGGTTCGATTCGGTCAAGTCAAGAATGGGCAACTTGCGCGACCGGCGTTCGCACAAAAGTTCCGAAAGTCGATTCGGTTTGAGCGGCCAGTTGGTGCGAGTGGAAAACATAATTACAGTCTGGAAGGGCGGGGCTTCACAGGCTGCGGAAAAACTCTCTTAACGGCCCCTGATTCGCGGATTCCGGGCTCGCAAGTTGTTGAATCTTCGTTCGACCACTTGCGAATTGGCAGTTTTGGGGGCTCCAAAAAAAGTTTTTCCGCAGCCTGTGAAGCCCCGCCCTTCCAACAAATCTAAACACTCCTTATGACCTTCAATAATCCATCCATAGATTCACGTGTGCTTTCCATCTTATTGCCGTCCGGACGGCGATAATGCGTCTCGAGTGACATGGTTCCGTTGTATTTGTCTTTGATCAGCGCCTGGAACTGCCCGTGAAAATCGATGACGCCACCGCCCACGGGCCTCCAGCGCCACTTTCCGGTTTGGGGATCGCGGGCCGCGTCCTTAACGTGCATGTGGCGGAAGAGACCGCGCACGTGACTGTAGCCGTCTGGGTAAGGCACTTCGTTCATCACTGCGGCATTGCCCGGATCCCAATTGCCGCGCAACCAGGGTGAATTGATGTCACGAAGGATGCGCCCCAGTTCGGCGCCCGTCGCGACGTTGCAGGAAGGCTCATTCTCCAACACGAGCAGAATTTTGTTGCGCTCCGCCAGCGCTGTGGTCTTCTTCAGCCGTTCAACCACGTGCGGATAGGCTTTTTCCGGATCCTGCACGCGCCAGTAACTAAAGATGCGGACCTTCTCCGTGCCGAAAAGCCTGGCGATTTGGAACGACTTGTTCAGCACTTCTTCCGCATCCTGCTCGGTGAACTGCGCGTTGAAAGTGTCGCGCTTTTCGTTAGCTTGCGCGGGCATTTCCGGGAGATTCCATTTGTAAATGGGTGAGGCGATGTCCGAAACGCGAAAGCCGCGCTTCTCAATGAGCTGCTTTGCACTTTCCAACTCCGGCTGCGACATGCTCATAATGTTCTTGCCGCCAATGGTGCGCAATTCGCAATAGGAGAGCGAATAGCTGGATATAAACTCGAGAGCCTGGCCGAGGTCTGCGGAAATCTCGTCGGTAATAACCCCCAGCTTGAAGGGAATCGGCTTCGCGTCCGGCGCCGCCCCACTGAGAGAATTTGCCGCGCCCAACGCGCCCACGGCCTTGCAGAAATCTCGTCGTGTCCACCCGTTTTTCATGTCGTCCTGCCCCCAGGCAACAACGTCAATTTGAGGCCGGTCGAGACGTATACCGTCCTCACTTGTTCGCACCGCGCCTCTTCATAATAGCATTACTCGCGGCCTGTCCAATCGGCGCAGGTACAGAGGAAATCCATTCTCGGTGTCTCAGGGGTGGAGACTTTGTCGAATGCGGAGTAGCCACCCAATTGGGGCTTACGACCGGTAGCACACACCAGCTTTGAAGCTGTGAAAAAATCTACTCAAAAGGAAAACATTTCACGCAAAGACGCCAAGGCGCAAAGCACCGCCAAGCAAAGAAAGCATTTCTGCCTTGCGTAACTTTGCGTCTTGGCGTGAGATTGTCTATTTTTTCACGCCTTCTTTCCAACGTCTGCGGTTCCTTGATTGGTTGCGATATTTAGTGCGTCAGTTACGGATTCTTTAGTGTGCGGTCTTTGAGAGCTTCTTTCAGGTCTTGTTTTCCATGTAGGACAGCAATCACCTGCAATGGAGTGGTCTGTGGGCGGTAGACGACGATGTAATTCGGATACTTGGCGAGGGTCCAGAAAAGGACCGGGAGGGGTGTGACGTCCGGTCTCTTGTGTCCAACAAGAGGGAATTCAGCGAGCATGCGGCATGTCGCGATGATTGCCCGTTCTACGCGATTCGCAGCAACCTGACTGTCTCGCTCGATGTACCACCAGATGGCATCAAGGTCTTCGGTTGCCTGTGGTGTGAGTTGGAAGACAGCGCTCATTCGCGCGTTTTCAGGCGGGCGGCGCGGCGTTGACGCAGCATCCCGACGGCTTCGTCACCGTCCATGAGTTCGCCTCGTTCGGCTTGCGCAAAGCCGTTGGTAATTTGGGTGGCTACTGACTCGCGCTCCTGCACCAGCCAATCCTCGGACTGAAGTTGCACGCGGATGATTTCCAGGGCTTGATCCAGAACCTCGTCGGAGTCACGGTAAACGCCGGACTTGATTGCCAGGTCGATCATTCTCTCCTGCTCCGGTTTAAGTTGAATCGTCATGGCTTTGGCTCCGCTCGACTCGCTTCTACGCTTATTATACTCAATTGACTTGCAAGTTTGGAATAAGCTTGTATGAGTTGACAAAATTTCTAACGCAAGCGGTAGCGAGAGATCGACTGAAGTGGAAGGATGTGCTTTGTTTTGAACAACCGATTCCTGACGCCGCGAGGCGAGTTGACAAAATTTGCAACGGAAAAGGTGTGACATTTTGGTATAGCGTGGTTGGGTGTGTTGAAAATAAAGCACTTGGACGTGTGATATCTCAAAAATATTAAGTTGCGTTAAATCAATCACTTAAGTGTGACATGAGGTTTTCAGGTGTAACATTTGCTTCGAATCAGGTGTGACATCGATTTTGAAAGTTGCGGCGAACCGCCCAAAAGGCGGCGGATCGGGAAAATCGAGTCGGTTGTAAAAATAGTAAACAACCGAAACTGGGAAATGGCGAAATCCTGAAACCTCAAAGCGACGGAACCACAGGGCAAGGAAAAGCAGGAATCGTGGAGATCACGGAAACAGCGGAATGGCAGGATAGTAAGTTGCCAGAGTGCGAGAATCGGAAGGTCAGAGAACTATGGAAAACAAAAAGGGCGGCTTTCCAGCCGCCCAAAATGCAGATTACTAAGAAGCGTCGAAACGGATATCTGTACAACATCTTTGAATGGTTTTCCTCATGGTTACACCACCTCCTTCCGCGCGTCCGGGGCGGCTTGCGGCTTCGGGAGCTGATCCACAACGCGGCTAAATTGCGAACATAGGATGTCCAAGCGGTTGCAGATGGAATAGATCTTCGAAGCATACACTTCAAGGACATCAGCCGAGGCCATGCCGATGACTGTAAACCCCTCGCGAACTCCATTCAGGTTAACGACCTCCAACTCCTCGTTGCCGCCGTGTTGCAGGAGCGCGTGCGAGACAAGGCTCACCGGGCCGACAACTTCCCAAAGTTCATGCTCGACGTGGGTGAACCCATCGTGCAGGCGAGAAAGCTCAGCTCCAATCTCTTTGATGCTGACAGCCGGTTCCTTCGGCGGACTGGCTTGCGCTGCCGCCTTTTTTTCTGGTACTTTCGCTGTAATCTTCACTGGACTTACCTCCTGTGTGAGATTAGGACCGGCGCGTCGCTGTAGCGGCGCTCCGGTCCGACTTGCTCTTGCTAAGACGGTTTCCTTCCTTTCAAATCGGCGATTTCGCGCAAATCTTCCACGACCTTGGGCAAAACTCTCTCGATGAAACCTTTGGCCTCACTGTCAGTCATGCCTTCCCTCGGAACAAACGCCAGTGACTCATCGCCCTCGGTGTAGCGAGCGATAATGAGCCCAATTCCTGTCAAGCCAACCTTCTCGCAGGCCGCATTCACGGCGTTGAGACACTCCTGAATCTCCACCCAGGCTTCGGCTGCGTCGCGCGACATTTCGGAAAGTGGGATCGTCAAGTTGCGCATCGTCAGTTCGCCTTCCGGGCGCGGCGGCGGTAATCGCGCATAGCGTTAAAGAGCCGCCGCAGGTTGACGTAGCGGAGTTTCCTGCCCCGGTCATCGGGCAATGGATCGTCATCCAT
>JASHTZ010000545.1 GCA_030040295.1 Terriglobia bacterium
TGCCATCCACCTGAATCTCATTGGGCTGCTGGTCAAAGGTGATGACCGCGCGTTCCATCGACCGGTACCGAAACGTCAGGCCGGTGGTATCCGCGCGCGCCTCTTCCAGGTTGGCGGTGCAGTTCATGATACGCGCCTGGAACTCCTCGGAGTCCAGAAAGTTCCACCAGCTCCGCTCGGTGGAAATGGAATGTTCGCCCACCGGAATCACCACTCCATCCGCAGAGACCGCGGGCCAGGGATGGCCGTCCACATAATATTGAGGGTCGTCGGCCGGAGTGAGCACCAGCGAGGTGGAGGTGTTCACGTCCATGCTGGTGTGGCCGCCGGAAACTGATATCGGCCGGCTCATTACCATTTGGATGAGGTCCCAGTCCTGCGGCGACACGGTTTTTTCCGAATACACGGCCACGCGGCCCGAGGCTGAAGCGGCGCTTAACACCGTCAGGGCAAGCTCTGTGCCGGTAGCCGTTGAAGACGGGAGATTCGTGTTCGTGATGTCGCGATAGGGGACAACGTTGACGTCAAACATCAGGCGGCGCGGGTCGGGAACCAGCTTGAGATAGGCGGCGGCGAAGCGGCGGTAGCGCTCCGGCGAAGTCATCCAGAAGCGCGCATCGTCCTCAACCTGCAAAGTGAACGGATATTCCTTCATCAAGGCGGTGATGCGCCGCGAGTCCACGCCCAGGGCCGGCCGCACATAATCATCGTGCAGGCTGTCGAGCATCGTGACCACAATTTCCATTCCCCGCTGCCTGCACAAGGGAGTCAATTCCGAGAGCACGCGGCGGTGCCAATCTACCACAATGTCTTCGCGGTAGCGCAGAAAGCGGGTGAGGGCGCCAGGGTCGGTTTTGTAATAGTGCGGCGAGTCGGGGCGAAACAACTCGATGGGGTCAAAGCCCGCTTTCTTCTTGAAGTCGGCGCGCACAATGGAATTCATGGGCACAAACTTGTCGGGGCGCAGGTAGTCCTTGAAGTCCGCATCGAAATTCAATTCGGCGATATTCACGCCATCCCAATCCGTGAAGTTCAGGATGACCTTCATCCAGTCCATCGCCGCCCGAAAGCAGTCAGGGTTCTGAAAGTTCAGGGAGTACCGCCACCCCACGTTGCCGTCGGCTCCCGACGCCGTTTTCTCCCGCCAATCCGGATGTTCGTCCCACATGGAATCGGTGCTGTTCGGCACCAGCTTGTTGGTGGCGGGGAAAACGAACCAGGCGTAAACCGCGATTCCATTGCGGTGGCAGGCGCGTACAAATTCGTCATAGGGAAAAGTATATTGGCGATTGACGAGCCAGGCCGCCACGTAAACTGTGCTGATGCCGGAGCGGTGCCAGATGGTGGCCAAACGGTTCAGGTCCGCGCCGGGACGATAGCTGGGATCGAAGTAGACTTCCAGATGGCGGCTGCGCAGCGAGCTGGTGGCTCCAAACGTAGTGCTGAGGTACTCGGGGAAATAGGGATAGTGACTCGTGCCTTCACTGGTGTGATTGTCGAGGGGCGCGGCGAGGTAAATGTAATGGCCCGCCCCGAAGGAGCCGGCGACCGCCAGGGGTTGTCCACCTTCGTCAACATTCGCCAATTCGCGAGTGTCTTCCGGCGCCGTGAATCGGGCGATGCGTTCCTCGGGCTGCCAGACCAGCGGCATATCGGCATGATTGGGATCCGTGGCGGAGCTGACGATCATTTGAAGGCCGGTGAATCCCAGTCCGATTTTGGACAGCCAGGCTTGCGTGCCGTCCGCCACCAGTTCTCCCCCTGACCCGAGATAGCGCAAAATCTGGCGCCGCTGCACATCGGAGAGGCGCAAACCTGCGGCGGCGGGCACCACCAGGAGCGTATCGTTGGAGCTGGGCGTTTCGCGAAACTTGGGAAGGCTCACGGTCTTCACCACGTACCCCAGCGCATCCAGAACCCGCTTGTAGCTCTCCTGGTCGTGGCTGGCGCCTGCGCGCGCGTTATCCAGCCAGAGAATCCAGGCACCCGGAGGACCTGCAAATTTGTCGCGGACCACCGTGGAGGCGGGGGCGGGCGCAGGAAACAGTTCATCCCACCAGACTCGCATGCGGTCAAACCAGGTGTGCGCATGCTCGGGCGCCCGCGGCAAGCGCTTCAGACACTCGGCGGCAGCCCAGCCGCCCGGAGGCACCTGCGCGGTGAGTTCGACCGGAGCATTGCCGCGCGCCGATGACAAATCCGTCTTTACAACTTGCCCGCTGGCATTGAAGAGTTGGAGGCGCCAGAAATCGTCGTGGGGCGAAAGGCGGATGGGCCCAGTAGTGGTCCGCACCGCGTACTGGCCTTCGAAATCGACATCACCGCCGAAGTCGCGCAGAGAGATGAAGTGGTAACCCAGCGCGCTGACGCCCTGAACCACCTCCTCGAGCAGTTTCTGATCCAGGAAAGGGTGGAAATAGAAGGAAGCAATTCCGTCGCGCACCACGCGCATGGAGCGCGCGTACTGAATAAGCTTGAGCGGATTAGGATCGTCTTCGGGAAGATAGCCGAGGGTTTCAGGAACAATGTGGCGCCCGTACTGGTCCACCACGGGATACGGCACCAATTGGGCCGTGGTGTCGTCGGGAACGACCATGGGGCGGTCGTAAAACAGCGAGAAGACTTTGCCCAATGTGCGGTAGTCGATTTCCGAAGCTCCGTAGTGGGGAACCTCGAAGGCCACGGGATAAATGCCATTGGAAAAGCACTCGGCAAATCCCATTTTCAATCGACGCATTACGAATTCCGCCGAGTCGCCACCCACCGGCTTGTTCCCCAACTCGTCCCAGAATTCGTACTCATCGCCGCTCAAGCCGTGCACCTGGTGGGTAATGCCGTGCATCAGCGGTGTCCCGCCATGGCTGATCATGTAGTGGATGGCGTCCACGGTGGACTTCCGGTCGCCCAAGCGGATCTCCAGGGAATGCGCGGGATCGCGGAAGATGGGAATCAGGGCGATGGTGAAGGGAATGTGCCGGTCAGAGAGCCAACTGGCGATTCTCACCAGGTCATCGGGGTCGTCGTCAATGCTGACGTCCTCAATGCGCACCATCGCGCGCATCTGGGGAGAATGGTTGATACCCAGAATGTCGTGCAGAAGATCGCAGATCACCAGATAGCGTGTTCCCTCTTCCATGTAGGAAAAAGGCTTATCTGCGAAGTACCAGAAGTTTCCGCTCTTCACGACGTAGGGACTGGAAACTTTCTTCTGGTTGATGGCGGTCGCCACGACTTCAGCGGTTTCCGGGTCCTGGATGGAGACGATGTTTAAGTCCGGTTCAGGTTTGGGCAGCAGAGTTTCTTTATAGAGGACCGAACGGTAATCGAGATCGCGGCGATACTCCACAAAACTGAAACCATAGTGGCGGCGCGCCTCGGGAGTGGCAAGAAGCTCGTCGATGCGCATGCCCAACCAGGCGAAGGGGTGTGTGGTCGCCCGAATATCCGTGAGCAGGGCGGAGGAGTGACCGTTTTGGATGAGTCCGCCACCAGGAACCCCGCGCGGTAGTCCGCAAGCTGGCCTCGTTGATAGTCGCTCAGGGGGATCAGTGCGCCTTGTAAATTGAAGTGAGTTAGCAAGTTGGTCAGGAAGAGGGCATGGACATATGAATCCGCGTGGGGATCCGGCTCGCCATCATAAATTATGGCCACGGTCGTGGAATCCTCCGCATCGTCGCGCGCTGCGGCGCGCACGAATCCCCCCAACGGGGACATCAACATCGAGGCGAGAAGGACAAGTACGGCGACCGAGGACCTGCGGATTAGAAAGGACCTCAAGAAAGCGAAAAACGGGTCAAGCATATGACCCAACTATATTAACATGCGCAGCCTGGAAGCGCCGCAAGGCATGCAGTCGCCATAAATCATTTGCCGGGAGGCGACCAATCCCAGCCACCCCCGGATCTTAAGCTCCTCGTGACCCGTGCTTTTGAATTAGTGTGCCCGTGCCGATCTAGCGATTTTGTTTTGCTCGTATGAGATCGCCCAGGGTTACCGTGAGGTGGGGACTTAGATCAGCAAGGTTGATCGGATCGAAAGAATTCAGAAACCTGACAACAAAAATGTCTTTCCAGGACATCTGCGGAATCCAGACCTGCTCGCCATTGCCAATCAGCATTACAGTTGGGTCCTTCTGCATGAGGGGTTGCGGAGCGGCCAGTCCTTCGAAGGCGTACATCCCCCGCTTCAATTCAACGATGCACAACGCATTCATCGTGGAACTGAAGTCCAGCGAGATGGCCATTCGCGAACGAACTATTTCGGAAAGGTTCTGCCCGTATTGTTTAGACGCGTTAATGATCTGGCCAAATATCTTTCCCGTCATCCACCACGACCCTACTTCATTCGGGTCGACTTTAGGGTTGGTGCCCGAGGCCTTATCCTTGACCTCCGCCACGGCAGCCGGGGTCAGAATTCTGTAAAGCCTCTCCGGGGGTTCCAGCAACACTCTTTGTGGAGGAAACTTGAAGGCGCTCTTGACATCGGCCGGCGCATCGCGGTTAAAGTTGTAGTTCTCATTCAGTATCATAGAGGGTCCCCCAAAACAGCTCGGCGTCCAGGATCCTTACGCCTTCCGACCAACGATATTCCCCGTGGGCGCCATCCGCGCGGGGAACAGCTATCCAGTGAATTAGTTTGACGGATTCCTCATACGGTTAGAACCAAATTCAGGAAGGAAAGTTGCGCCCTGACCTTGGTTTCTAAACCTGCACCGCAACGCTGGTCTCCGTGCGGGTGACGGGACGGTAGAGCGTGTCGCGCTCGAAGGGTTCGCAGCCGGCATCGCGAATCAGGCGGATCAGCTCCTGGCGGGTCAACGCCTGGGGAGTCTTCGCGCCGGCGTCATGATAGATCTTTTCCTCCACTACGGTTCCGTCCAGGTCGTCGGCGCCGAAGCGCAGCGCCACCTGCGCGACGCGCGGGGTCATCATGATCCAGTAGGCCTTGATGTGCGGGAAATTGTCGAGCAGCAAGCGAGCCACCGCGACGTTTTTCAGGTCTGTGAACCCGCTGGTTTCATCGTCCGCACTCATCTTGCCCAACTCCGTGTTGGCGGGGTGGAAGGCGAGGGGAATAAAAGTTTGGAAGCCGCCGGTCTGGTCCTGAAGGTTGCGGAGCTGCAGCAGGTGGTCCACTCGGTCCTCGGCCGATTCGATGTGGCCGTAGAGCATGGTAGCGTTGGAGTGCATGCCCATTTCGTGCGCGAGTCGATGCACCTGGAGCCACGTATGCGCGCCGATTTTGTGGTCGCAGATGGTGCGGCGCACCGCAGGCGCGAAGATCTCCGCCCCGCCGCCCGGCAACGAATCAAGCCCGGCGTTTTTCAGGCGCTCCAGCACCTCGCGAATGGAAAGGCGCGTGACGTGCGAGAAGTAACCGACCTCGACGGCCGTGAATCCCTTCAGATGGACGGTGGGAAAGTGTTGTTTAAGGCCGCGCAGTAAATCGAGGTAGTAGTCAAAAGGTAAATCGGGATGCAACCCGCCGACAATATGAAACTCCGTGATTGCCTCCGACCAATTTTCGCCTGCCACGCGCAGGGCCTCATCGAGCGCCATAGTGTACGCCCCGGGAGCGTCGGGCTTGCGGCCGAAGGCGCACAGTTTGCAACTCGCCACGCACACGTTTGTGGGATTGATGTGGCGGTTCACGTTGAAGTAAGTGCGCATTCCGTGCTTCTTTACTCGAACGTGGTGGGCCAGTTGGCCGAGAGCGAGCAAGTCGTGGGATTGAAAGAGCGTAACCCCTTCCTGGAAGCTCAGTCGCTCGCCCGCGAGCACTTTCCCGGCGATCAGGCGCAACGCGCCATCTTCAATTTGGAGGGTATCAACAAGCATAACCACCTCGGATTTTACTTGTCAGACGACTGGTTTGCAATTGGAGAGTGCCAAGCAACTCGATTGCCAATCTTGAATTGGCAATTCAATTGCAAGGGGCACCTTCACCATACCCGCATGAACACTGATTGGGACTTGACAAGCGATTCGTCATTATGGTTCCACGCCTGCCCTCGAAGGCAAAATTTTGGTGGCGCGGCGGAGCATTTTCTGGCTAAATCTTCTTTAGGCTGCTGAACCACATGGCCACTGCAAATCTTCAATTCGCCGAACCGCAACAGGAAGCCGCGTTCTTCTACGGCCTTTTTCTGCGTGGGCATTCGCTGCAAAAACTGCGCGAAGACATCGACGTCCCGCCGCATGTGCTGGAGCGCTGGCGGCAATTGGCAATGCGCGATCCCATGTATCACGGCATGTTGGAACGCATGCTCACCTACCGCAAACACGTCCTGGCAATTTTCGACTCCCTCGTCTTCCGCGAAATGATGGTTACCACGCGGGTGCAATAGCGAATTCAGACCCATCGGATTATGAAGGATTGCCTGAATCGCGGCGCGTGAAATTCTATGCCACTCAGTGCTTCAGAATGTCCGCTCCCCAGGTGAAAAAGAAAAGCAGGCTGATGTACCCATTAACGGTGAAGAATGCGGCGTTGAGGCGGGACAAATCCGAGGGCTTGACGATCGTGTGTTCGTAGGCGAGCAGCGCCGCCATGAGGGCGAGTCCGGCCGAGGCGATCCAGCCTAGGTTTTCCAGCCGAATGACCTCCGCGAGCAGAATCACCATCAGCACGTGGCAGGCAATGGAGCCATAGAGCGCCGCAGCAATCCCGAAGCGTTGCGGAACCGAATGGATTCCCACACGGCGGTCAAAGTCAATGTCCTGGCAGGCGTAAATCAGGTCGAATCCCCCCACCCAAAAGGCAACGGCCGCTCCCAGCAGCAGAACGCCCAAGCTCACGTCATTGCGCAGGGCGATCCAAGCGGCAACGGGAGCCAGTCCGTCAGCGATTCCCAGCACCAAATGTGAAAGCAGCGTGAATCGCTTGGTGTAGGAGTAGAAAAGCAGAATGGCGATGGCCGCAGGCGAGAGTTTGAAGGCCAGCGGACTGAGTTCCCAAGCGGCCAGCGCCAGCAGCCCGCAAGAAACGATGGTGAAACCCGCCGCGAAACGGAGGCTCAGGCGTCCCGAGGGCAGCGCGCGCATGCGCGTGCGGGGATTGAGCGCGTCAAACTTGCGGTCGGCGATGCGATTAAAGGTCATCGCCGCGCTGCGCGCGCCCACCATCGCCACGATCAGCCAGAAAACCTGCCGCCATGTCGGCCATCCGTGCACCGCCAGCATCGCACCCACCAGGGCAAACGGCAGGGCGAAGATCGAATGCTCAAACTTGATCATTTCGAGCGTGGTGCGCAGTTTCGCCAGAGGTCCATGGGAGACTCCCGAGGGAACGGGAGGCATCGACGCGCTTTGAAGGGTTTCACTCATGCCGGAAAATTCCATGATGCCGGGGAAATGATGCGGCGTCAATCGGAGCATAATCGCGCTTACTAACGCAACTAAGCACCAGCCCGGATTATTCATGAAATGATGAGCAGGTGGCGGACGTAAGAAGCGTTCACACAGAGTTCACGGAGGCTGTTAACGAGCAAAATCCTTCAACTGCTCAATCACCGAGTGCACGGAGGTTATTCCCGGACCTCTTTGTGATCTCCGTGCTCCGTCTCTGCGGCCTCTGTGCGAAATGCTTTGCCTTCCCCAATCGCGCCACATATTCACGAATAAACCTGCCAGGGAGGGATCAGGGGGTCATTTCCTGCGCCGCTTCGCTTCGCCTTCCCAGCGGTATTGCCTGTCCTGCTCAAGATCGAGCATTTCCAGCACGCGGCAACAAAATTGTGTAACGAGATCGTCGAGGGTCTTTGGCCGGTCGTAAAACGCCGGAATGATGGGAAAAATCACCGCGCCGGCAAGCTGCGCTCTCAACATGTTTTCAAGGTGGATGCGGTTGAAGGGCGCATCGCGCACGGCAAGAATCAGCTTGTGCCCCTGCTTCAGGCAAACGTCCGCGGCGCGCTCAATGAGTGTCCCGGAAATTCCCGCGGCAATCTGGGCAAGGCAACCCGTGGTGCACGGAATCACCAGCATACCATGCACGCGATAGGAACCACTGGCGATGGAAGCTCCAATGTCCGAGTCCAGAATGTATTCGGTTTTCCCGGTCGCGTGCCCGGCGAGCGCGGAGGGAATGCGAGCGGATTTCGAAATGTCGATGTCCAGCTCATCGCGCAACAGCTTCAGCCCGCTGCCGGAAACGACCAGGTGAATTTTCTCCACCCGCGCGTCCGCTTCGAGCAATTGCAGCGCGCGCCGGGCGAATATCGCCCCACTCGCGCCCGTGACGCCCAGAATGATTCGCTTTTCGCCGGAAATCCTGGAAGACTCCATCGCACCGGATGGTATTCGGGGCACCACGCGAAGTCAAGGAAATGGAAGGTGATTGCGGGATGGAGCGGCGTTCCGGCACAGGTGGGCCACCGCCGGCGCTTTTAGAGTGCGGCTACGCGCTTCTACTCGGGGACTGGTATACTGCAAGCGGAGGCAATTTTGACACCTGAAGAAATCACCGGAATGCTGAAGCAAGTGCGGCGGGGCAAGCTGTCCGTTGAGGCGGCGGTGGACCGGCTTCGGAACCTGAACTACGAGGACTTGGGTTACGCCAAGATTGATCATCACCGCTCGCTGCGGCAGGGATTTCCGGAAGTGGTTTTCGCGCGCGGCAAGGATCCGGCGCAGGTGGAAGGCATTGTGGGCCGCATGCTGCGCAACCGGCACAACATTCTGGTGACGCGCGGCGACCGCGCTCTTTATGACCTGTTGCGCCCACTCGATTCCAGGGTGGAGTTCCACGAGCTCTCCGGCGCGATTTCCATCCGGCAGGACCGTAAGATTCGCGGCAAAGGAAAAATCGTAGTGGTGTGTGCGGGCACGTCCGACATTCCCGTGGCGGAAGAGGCTCTGGTGACCTCTGACATCATGGGAAATCGCGTCGATGCGCTTTACGACGTGGGCGTGGCGGGAATTCATCGCCTGTTGGGTGAAAGCCGGCATCTGCGTGAAGCCCGCGTGATTATTTGCGTGGCGGGAATGGAAGGCGCGCTTCCCAGCGTCGTTGCCGGCATGGTGGCCGTGCCGGTGATCGCGGTCCCGTCAAGCGTCGGTTATGGCGCGAGCTTTCGCGGGCTTGCCGCCCTGCTCGGCATGCTCAACAGTTGTTCGCCCAACGTCTGCGTCGTCAACATCGATAACGGCTTCGGCGCGGGTTACCTGGCCAGCGCGATGAATAGGCTGTGAACGCGTCCAATTTTTTCCTGAAGCAGTCTACTTGCCAAAGACTCGCTCGAAGATTTCGTCCACGTGCGTGAGGTATCGCTCCACGTTGAAGAGCTCGGCGATTTCGCTGGGTTTAAGGTAGCGGCGAATGTCATCGTCGCGCTCCACCAGGGTACGAAACTCCTCGCGCGTCTCCCACACCTGCATGGCGTTGCGCTGAACCCAGCGGTAAGCATCCTCGCGCAGAGCTCCCTTTTCGACCAGATCCAGCAGCAATTGCCCGGAGAAAATCAAACCCTTCAGCAAGTCCAGGTTCTCCCGCATGCGCTCGGGGTAGACGAACATTTTTTCCACGAGATTTGTGGTCTTGGCCAGCAGGTAATCGAGAAGAATGGTGGAATCTGGGAGAATAATGCGCTCGACGGAGGAGTGCGAGATGTCGCGCTCGTGCCAGAGAGCAACATTCTCAAGCGCCGCCTGAGCGTTCGAGCGCACGACGCGCGCCAGGCCGCAAATTTGCTCGGCGGTAACCGGGTTGCGCTTGTGCGGCATGGCGGATGAACCTTTTTGCTCCGGCGAAAAGTACTCCTCCACCTCACGAACCTCGGTGCGCTGAAGCCCTCGCACCTCGAGCGCGATTTTTTCAAGCGACGCCGCCGCAACCGCGAGCGTCGAGAGGTAAAAGGCGTGCCGGTCGCGCTGAATGACCTGCGATGATACCGGGGCAGGCTCCAGGCCCAGGCGCGCGCAGATTCCCCGTTCAATCGCGGGAGGCAAATGGGTGTAAGTGCCGACGGCGCCCGAGATTTTCCCCACGCGCATCTGTTCGGCGGCATAGGCAAGCCGCTCCGTGTTGCGCTGGTTTTCCGCGTACCAGATGGCCAGTTTGCACCCGAAGGTGATGGGCTCGGCGTGGATGCCGTGCGTGCGGCCGATCATTGGCGTGTGCTGGAACTCGAAGGCGCGACGCTTCAGCACTTCGCCCAG
>JASHTZ010000546.1 GCA_030040295.1 Terriglobia bacterium
CGCAGGACGAACCGCCCCTCGGGCGCGGTGCTGCAAGATTTGAGTGCTGGCGCGTTCTCATCACTGGGACAATCTGCAAACGCGGGGCGAGGGGGACACGAATGGTCTCGACATACCGTGACAGATCGTCATTGACGGCATTAGGCACATCAGCCGTTGCCACTGCTATTCTCTGGGCACTCTCAAATTCCGTGCAAACGCCGGAGCAATCAACGCCGGCGGCCGGCACTCCCTTGCCGTCGTTTGAGGTTGCTTCGGTTAAGCGAAGCAATCTGAACGAAAATACCTCATTTCACGCTCTTCCCAATCGTCTGACCATTACAAACATGCTGATGGAGATGATCATTGAATTGGCTTATGGCCGTGACTTTGGCGACTTTGGCTTTCTCGAACTAAGAAAAGATCGGCTTGTGGGTGGGCCGCGTTGGATCCGAGGCGGAGAATTTGGATACGAAGGCTACGACATTGACGCCATGGTGGACGACTCTCTGGCCGAAAAGTTCGGTAAAGAGTGCAGCCTCCCTGCCTTTGGGCACGGCCGCTGTGACTATCGCCGGCCAATGATGTTGATGCTTCAGTCGCTGCTGGCGGATCGATTCAAGTTGCGGGTTCACCGCGAAAGCAAGCAAGGCCCCGTGTTTGGTCTGGTGATGGCAGAGGGCGGATCGAAGCTCCCGGCCTGCACGCTACACTTTTCACCTTCCGACTCCACGGCCGTACCTCCCAGTCCCCCGCACTGCCCGGCGGGCATGTCTTGCGTCGAAGGCTGCATGCCCATCAGTCTGCTGACCGCCCGGTTGAATTTCGGCCTCTCCGCCGGTCGTCCGGTTATCGATCAAACGGGGCTCACGGGTCCCTTCAACGTCAAGCTGCAATTTGCCCGAATGGGAAGTCCTTCGCCACTCGGCCCGGTCGGGCCGTCTCTCTTCAAAGCGATCCAAGATCAGCTTGGCCTCAAGCTGAAACCCACAAAAGCGCCCGTGGAGACGCTGGTGATCGACCACATTGAGAGGCCGTCGGAGAATTGAGGCGCAGGATTTGGAACGCACTTGCGGCCGAAATTCAGTTCCGGTGAGTTTGAGGCGAGAATGCCAAGGCCCGAACGCCCTTCGGCGACCTGGCCCTTCGAGCTTTCTTCAGCCGGATTCGCATACCCTTTTGAACTCCCCGGCCCAGAAGCGCCACCACCATTCCCGCGTAGAACACAAAGAGCGCTAACAGGAACATTCTGCAAAAGAGCTCGATCATATGGCTGTAGCCTCCAGAGGGTTTTGAGCAAACCGGTTTCCAAAGCCCGCAAGGCGGACTATCCGTGCTTTCTCATTGAAATTACATAAGATAGTCGACTACGCTGGAGTGAGTTTTCATGAGGCTGGGCTAAGATCGAGGTAAGAAAATCCAAGGCTAGGCAGAAAAGGCATTCGCGGCGCAGGAACATCCCGCCGGTCCGGCGACCGCGACACGGAGATTGCCCCTCCCGCGTCGGACTTTGCTTCCTTAAGACTGCATTTAAGTCACCCCCGCTTTTGCCGATGAATGGCATGAGAAGGTATTTGACCTCCGAGGTGCATACCGATGTCCACTTCCGGCGTTACCAACGGCATGTTCAGCCAATTTGAGCAAGTCCAGCAGGAATTCCAGCAGCTTGGGCAAGACCTGACCGCGGGCAATCTTTCCGCCGCGCAGTCGGATTTTGCCAACCTTCAGCAGGACTTCCAGCAGATTGTGTCAACGAACACAACGCAGAATTCCAATCCCATCGCTGAGGCGTTTACTCAGCTCGCCCAGAACCTCCAATCCGGCAACCTGTCGGGTGCGCAACAGGACTACTCTACCCTCCAGCAGGACTTCCAGAATGAAGCGGCCCGATCCCATCACCATAGCCAGGGCTCGGGCAGAGGCGAACAGAACCAGTTCACCCAGCTTTTCCAGCAATTGGGCCAGGACCTGCAATCGGGCAACTTGCCAGGCGCTCAGACGACCTTCAATTCGTTGCAGGAGTTCATGCAGAGTATTACCGGGCAGGGAAACGGATCGGGTTCAAATTTTCCCGGCGTGTCTGTGAACGCTTGACGTGCAAATCGCTAATAGCTCGCGGCCTCCGGCGCCGGCGAAGAGCAACGCTCGCCGGAGGTGACCCTTACGGCGCGATACAAGATTTGAAGCCAACAATCCGCATTCACGCAACCGCCTGATTTGGGCTTTCCTCCCATGACCTGGTAAAATAGCGGTTTCAATCCATGACCCGGGAGGCAGAATGAGAATCGAACCGCTTGAGAAGGAACACGCTGCAGAGGCTGTTCGTCCCATCTACGAAGGCATTGAGAAGAAAGCCGGGCGCGTCAACAATATGCTGAAAGTGATGGCGCACAAGCCCAATGTGCTCGGCCCGTTTCTGGAATTCTACAAGCAAGTCTGGGCTGAGGGTGCGCTTGACCCGAAGATCAAGGAGCTTGCCTATCTCCGCACGTCCCTCATGAATGGTTGTACGTATTGCAGCCGCGCTCATACCGCTTCGGCCAAACGCCGCGGAGTTACCGATGATCAAGTACAGGCATTGAAGGAGCCCGGTGGCTCTTTGCGCGATGTTTTTACCGACGCGGAGCGCGCCGCCCTGCAGTTTGCCGAGCAACTCACTGCCTGGCCGGCCGCCATTCAGCCCGCCGATCTTGAAACCCTGGGCAAATTCTTCAGCGTTGAGCAGATTGAGGAACTGGTGCTCGCCATCGCTACAGCCAATCTGACCAATCGCTTCAATGAGGGAATGAAAGTGCCGGTGGATGTTTAAAGGATAAAAGGTAAAGGTTAGAGGGCGAAGGCACTACCGATCCATAGCCTGCCTTGCGCATTTTGGTGATTCGTCCGCAGCGTGCTGACCACTCAGAAATTGCAATTCGGCTTTAATTTTCAGCAATTCGCGCCTTGCCAGTTGTCCCGCCTTCGATCTTGTCTTACTCTTAACTCTCTGAGCCCTTTCGGCTTAGCCCGAAAAGCTCGGAAACGCAGTAGTGGGGCACTTTGCTGTAGCGGCGCTCGATGAGCGTCGCCGGCCGTCCCGCCCAGGCGAGACCGCCGACACAACGCGTCTATGAACCTCGCCCTGCGGCGAACATTGCGATTCTGGAACACGCGACTGCGCGAGTGGCGCATGATCGCGAAGGGCCTCGCCTCGAAGCGCCATCCGGTCCTCGCGCACCTCATTCCCATCCGCCGCTGCAATCTTTCCTGCACCTACTGCAACGAGTTTGACGATTTTTCGAAGCCCGTCGCACTCGAAGAGATGTTCCGCCGCGTCGATCACCTGGCCGCGCTTGGCACCACCATCATCACCATCAGCGGAGGCGAACCGCTGATGCACCCGGAACTTGAAAAAATCATCAAGCGAATCCGCAGCCACGGCATTCTGGCCGGCCTCATCACCAACGGCTATCTGCTCACCCCGCAGCGCATTGAGTTGCTCAACGAGGGGGGCTTGGACCACTTGCAGATTTCCATTGATAACGTCCTACCCGACGAGGTTTCGAAGAAGAGTCTAAAGGTGCTGGACGCGAAGCTCAGGATGCTTTCCGAATACGCAATTTTCCAGGTGAACATCAACTCCGTGCTGGGCAGCCCGGTGCGCAAGCCCGATGATGCGCTCACCGTGGCCCGGCGCGCGCTGGAACTGGGCTTCACGAGCACGGTGGGAATTCTGCACGACCACGACGGCCAGCTTCAGCCGCTGGGCGACCACCAACGCGAGCTTTACGCGCGGATCATGCAAATGGGCAAGCGCTCCTACGCGCGCGTCAATCAGTTCCAGAAGAACATCTCACAGGGTCTGCCCAATCACTGGCGATGTCGCGCCGGCAGCCGCTACCTCTACGTCTGCGAGGACGGCCTGGTGCACTACTGTTCGCAGCAGCGCGGCTTCCCGGCGATTCCGCTTGAAAAATACACCCGCGAGCACCTTGCCCACGAATATCACACGCAAAAATCCTGCGCCCCGCGCTGCACCATTTCCTGCGTGCAGCAAATCGCCATACTGGATAATTGGCGCTCGCCGCAAACCCGCGAGGCGTTTGTGCCTGTTGAGAGCTTGGTGGCAAGCTCGGTGGTTGAAGGACGATAGGCAGAAGTCAAAAGTCCGATGATGTACCGTCGATGCTTGAGAGGACGCGCTGCCGCATGGATAAGTTACAATAGGTGGAGAGGACGATATGGCGGACCCAGCCGAGGTGTTGAAAGGCGCAATGAGTCTGAGCGCAGATGACCGTGCGGCGGTGGCCGAAAAGCTTCTAGCCAGCCTGGATGATTTGAACGAAGAGGAAGCCGAACGTCTCTGGGCCGAGGAAGCACTCCGCCGCCGCGAAGAATGCGCATCCGCGCGCGCCAAGCCTGTGGAATCCACAGATGTTGCGAGAAAGGCCAAAAGACTTCTGCGGTGAAAACAGCCCGGTACCATCCTGCCGCCGAGGACGAGTAATTAACCGAAATCGGATACCTGGAATTACACGTCTGCGGTCTGGGACGGCACTTTTATTCGGAAGTTCAAAGGGCCGAGGAGCTCATCGAGAGATTCCCGGAGTCAGCTCCCGAAATTGCGCCCGGCATCAGGATACGCAACCTGCGCAAATTCCCGCTTTCAATTCTCTACTAGATTGAACAGGATTATTTCCTGATATTGGCCATCGCCCACCATCGCCGCCGTCCGCGCTATTTGGGTGGGACGAATCGCCAGCCACGATTGATTTTCCACCACACCACGTCAATTCTCCGTCGGCCGCTCGATGTGATCGATGACCAGAATATCCACGGGCGCTTTGGTGGGGACGAGCTTCAATCCGAGCTGCTCTTGAAGGGCCGTGAAAAGTGAAGGGCCGGAAGGCTCTGAGGGCCCTCCATCGGCAGGCGGGGCCGTCATGTTGGCGGGCAGCTCAGGTTTCCACTGGAACGTAAAGCTGTAGTGGCCCGTCAGGCCGGTTTTGTCCAGCACTACTCGTCCACCCAATTCCGGCATACCCGCGATGAGCGAAGCCAACGTGCTGATCTTCGTGGAAGCTGCCTCAAACTTCCACGCACCCCGTCCGCTAATTCCATCCTTATCGAGTTGCGTGTCATCTTCCCTAAACTTCGGGCCATTCTTGGCCACCACCAACTCAAAAACGGGCCGCTCCCGCGTCACATGGCGGAGTTGCAGCTCAAACCGGTCGGCGAGCAT
>JASHTZ010000053.1 GCA_030040295.1 Terriglobia bacterium
CATTTCCACGCACATGGGCTACGCGAACCTCTACGTTAAGGACTTGACTCGCGAAAGCGTAATGGACGCGCTGAAGAAACGCCACGTTTACGCAGCCACCGATGAAATTCTTGCGGACGTTGAAAGCGGAACGCATATGATGGGAGACGAATTCTCCTCTACCGAACCGCCCACGTTTAGAATCAAGCTCCGCGGCACCTCCAAATTCGCCAAAGTCACCATCATTCGCGACGGGAAGTTTGTTTATTCGAGTACGCCGTACACGCAGGAAGTGGATTTTTCCTGGCGCGATAACCAGCCCCAAAGGGACAAGACGAGTTATTACTACATTCGCGGCGAGCAGGATGATGGTGAGATCGTCTGGGCCTCGCCGATGTGGATTAAGTATACCGGGAATTGAGTGACATGCAGGAAGCCTGGAGAGAACGGATCGTTTATTACGCGTTTGCGGCCGTCTTGGGCGTGCTGCTGTTGCTCAATTTCCTGGGAATCTTCAAGACGATCTTTGGAATTGACACCGCCATCCTGATCGCCCTGCTGGCGGGCTACAAAACCTTCTACAACTCGCTGTCGGCCTTGCTGGAAAAGCGCATCTCCGCCGATTTGGCGCTGTGCATCGCCGTCGTGGCGGCTTTGTGCGTGGGCCAAAACCTTGCCGGTGCCGAGGCTATGTTCATCGTGCTGGTGGGCGAGGGCCTGGAGTCCTACGCCGCGGGGCGCACCACCGATGCCATTGAAAGGTTTGTGGAACAGATGCCGCGCACTGCCACGCTCCTCCGCGACGGCCGCGAGGAAACCGTCGCGGCGGAGTTGCTCGAGCCCGGCGATCTGGTGTTGGTGCGAAGCGGCGAGCGCATCCCTGCCGATGGAAAAGTGGATTCCGGCATCCCCACCGTTGACGAAAGCTCGGTAACCGGCGAACCGCTGCCCCAGGATAAGGCGCCCGGCGACGAGGTATTTTCCGGAACGCTCAACGGAAACGCCCTACTGCGGGTTCGCGTTGCACGCAGCGGATCGAATACCACGCTCGCCCGCGTCATCGAATTGGTGAAGGAAGCGCAGCAGCGGCGCTCTCCCGTGGAGCGGCTGGCGGACCGTTATGCAAAGTTTTTCCTCCCGGCGCTGCTGCTCGCGGCCGGGCTGACATTTTTCTTCACACGCGACTGGCTGCGCACCGTTGCAGTGCTGATTGTGGCCTGCCCGTGCGCGCTCATCCTCGCAACCCCCACCGCGATGGTCGCGGCCATGGGCGGACTGGCGCGGCGCGGCATCCTGGTGCGCGGCGCGGCGGTGCTGGAGCGCGCGGCCAAAACCCAGGCCGTGGTTTTTGACAAAACCGGAACCATTACCGAGGGCCGCTTCGCCATTTTGCAAATCCTGCCGCTAACCGGATCTGAAGACCATCTCCTGGCGCTCGCCGCCACGGCGGAGCGCGCCTCCAGCCATCCGCTGGCACGCGCCATTGTGGATGAGGCCCTGCGCCGCAATCTGAGTGTTCCTGAACCTGTGGCGGCGGAGATTCTTCCCGGCCGGGGAGCATCGTGCAAACTGGGTGACCGCGAGATCCGGGCCGGCAACGCCAGCTACTTTGCCGAGGCGGGAATTCCGGGGGCCGAGACCTTACTGGAGAAGGCTGACGAAAACGGCGCCACGGCGATTCTGGTGGCGGACGGTCAGCGGCTGGCGGGCGCCATACTTCTGCGCGACCAGATTCGCAGCGGAGTGGCGGAGGCCCTGGAAGGTTTGCGCGGGCTCGGCCTGGACGATCAGGTGATCCTCACCGGTGACCGCAAGCGCGCCGCGGAAGTTATTGCGCGGGAAGTGGGGATTTCGCAAGTGGAAGCGGAATTGCTCCCCGCCCAGAAGCTTGAGCGGGTTCAGGCGCTCGCTTCCGCGGGCCGTCATCCCGCCATGGTGGGCGACGGTGTGAATGATGCCCCGGCGCTGGCCAGCGCGACGGTGGGGATTGCGGTTTCCGGCGCCAGTGACATCACGGCCCAGGCTGCGGACGCGGTATTTCTTCCCCAATCCCTTGAGAGCCTGCCGGAATTCTTCCGCGTCAGCCGCAAGGCCATGCGGACCGCCTGGCAAAACATCATTCTCTTTGCTGCGATCTTCAATGCCGGCGCCGTGGTAGCGGCGGCGACCGCCGTTATTGGCCCGGCGGGGGCGGCGGTTACTCACCAACTTTCCTCATTCCTGGTGATGATGAATTCGCTGCGTCTGCTGCGCGCTCCCGGATCAGGGAAGGGATGGGTGCGGCGAAGTTGGGCGCGCCTGCTGGAACGCCTGAGGGCCCCGGAGATTTCCCTGGCCATCCGTGAAGCTGCTTCCCGGCTGGAATTCGAAGCTGTTATGGGCTGGATGATCGCCAACTGGCCGCGCATCCGAAAGCCGCTGGCCTATGCAGCGCTGGCGCTCTATATCAGCAGTGGATTTTATATCCTCAACCCTGATGAAAGTGGGGTGATTGAGCGCTTCGGCCGCAAGGTCTTGCCCTATCGCGAGCCGGGACTGCACTACAAATTGCCCTGGCCGGTGGACACCCTCACCCGCATCAAGGCGCATCGAGTTCGCGTTGTGGAGATCGGGTTCCGTAGTGTTCCGGTGAAGCCCGAGAACGAGCCCGCGTCCTACGAATGGAATGCGCAACACAGCACCGGACGTTTCCAAAAAGTGCCGGAAGAATCCGCGATGCTGACCGGCGACCAGAACATGATTGAGCTCTATGCCACAGTGCACTACATCCCCGCGCATCCTGACGACTTTTTGTTCCGGCAATTGGATGGTGATGCCACGGTGCGCGCGACGGCGGAATCGGTGGTGCAATCGGTAGTGACTTCGTCATCGCTTGATGCAGTGCTCACGGAGGGAAGGCGCCAGATTGAAGCGCGTGCGCGTGAGGAATTGCAGCGGCGGCTCGACCGATATGGGGCCGGCGTTGAGGTTCTGGAA
>JASHTZ010000547.1 GCA_030040295.1 Terriglobia bacterium
TTGCCTGGCCACGTGTAGCGCCGCAGGGCCTCAAGCGCCTCCGGGGAAATGCTCTTAACGGATCGGCCGTGTTTGCGGTTCAGGCCCTCGATCAGCGCCACGGCCAGGTCCGGAAGGTCGTCCAGATGCTCGCGCAGGGGCGGCATGGCCACCTGCACCACGTTCAAACGGAAATATAAGTCGCGGCGGAGTTGGCCCTCGGCGACGGCCTGCTCCGGCACCTTGTTGGTGGCGGCCAGCACGCGCACGTCAACGGAGATTTCCGACTTGCTGCCCAGCCGCCGAACCTTCGAATCCTCCAGCACACGCAGCAGCTTGGCCTGCGTCGCCAGCGGCATTTCGCCGATTTCGTCCAGCAGCAGTGTTCCGCCGTCAGCCAGCTCAAAGCAGCCGATGCGCCGCTCCACCGCGCCCGTGAACGCGCCTTTCTCGTGGCCGAAAATTTCACTTTCCATCAACGACTCGGGAATGGCCGCGCAATTTACCGCCACGAAGGAATTCGCCTGGCGGGGGCTCAGTTCGTGAATCGTCCGCGCCGCCAGTTCCTTGCCTGTGCCGCTCTCGCCGGTGATCAATACGGAGGCGCTGGATGGCGCCACCATGCCAATCAACCGCATCACTTCCTGCATGGGCGCTGAGCGGCCCACCAGGCTCCCCAGCACACCAAGATCGCGCAGGCGGCGATGCGCCACTTCCAATTGCCGCTCGCTTTCCTGGCCCTCCAGGCAGTTGCGCAAATCCACCTGAAGGCGCTTGGGGTCCACGGGCTTCTCAAGGAAATTGAAGGCGCCGAGCTTGGTGGCTTCCACGGCTTCTTCGATGGTCCCCTGGCCCGTCAGCATGATGAAGCGCACGCCGGGGCGCGATTCGTGAAGCTGCCGCAGCAAATCCATGCCGGTAACTTGCGGCATGCGCAGATCTGAAATAACCACGACCGGATTGAAGGCAGTAATTTTCTCCAAAGCCTCCGCGCCGTCTCCCGCCGCCTCAGTTTCGTAACCCCAGGCCGCCAGCAGGTCGCGCAAACCCTGCCGCGCGTGCGGATCGTCTTCGACCACCATGATCTTTCCGAGCTTGGCCACGCCTTGAGCCTCCGGGTAAAGATATATTATACAGCCTCGCAGTTTTCTCCGTACTGCGGGCCTGACTTCAGCAATTCGAGTACCCTCCGCAGTCAACCGCGATGCCTGCCGTGCTCCAACCGAGCAGTAGACCTTGAAAGTATGATGCAGATTGGGTGACTCCGCGTCTGGTGCGATTCCAATTTTTCCGAACCTGCCTGTTGGTCCCGGAGCCGGCGTTCTCGGACCCCTCACTTGAAGGCTTCGGGCCGCGTCGCCGCAATTTCCAAAGTGAACCACTGCCATCGCCTTGCGGCTTTTCTCGCCACTGTGTTAACTTCGTAAATCCGGCGTTCTGCGGAGATTTCTTCTGTGCAAGAGGACGAATGATTCTTACCTTGGCGGGTCGAACTCCCCGCATCGCAACATCCGCCTACATTGCGCCCAGCGCCGAGATCATCGGCAGCGTGGAGATCGGCGAAAACTCCAGCGTGTGGTTCCAAAGCGTAATGCGGGGGGATATTGAACCCATCCGCCTCGGCGCGAACAGCAATCTGCAAGACGGAACAATCGTGCACACCATGCTCGGGGCGCCCGTCACGGTGGGAGACTGGGTAACGGTGGGTCATCGCGCCGTTTTGCACGGCTGCACAATTGAAAATAATTGTCTGATCGGAATGGCCGCCGTGCTGCTCAATCACGTGCACGTGGGTGTGGGATCGATTGTGGCCGCCGGTGCCGTGGTGGCGGAATATACCGTGATTCCGCCACGGAGCCTGTACATGGGTGTTCCTGCCCGGCTCAAGCGCGCGGTGATGGAAGAGGAACAGGAGTTCATCAGGAATCACGCCGAAAATTACCTGAAGTATAAGGCCAATTATTCGGCTGAGAAGAAACCGTAGGGGTGACCCCTCGCCCTGCGACCCATAGCCGCCTTCGGGCGAGACGGATCGTGGGCGCCCCGCGCCGGTCAGGCCGAAGCGATGTGCAGGCGAAAAGCCCCCCTGCGAATATTGAATTGCGAGAGTTCAGTGTCGAACCGAACCGAACCCATCCGCTCTGTAAAGGGCACGCGCGACCTGCTGCCCCCGGATACGAATCTGTGGCAGCGCGTTGAGGCCGAGGCGCACCGAATATTCGCCGCTTACCAATACGGCGAAATACGCACGCCGATTCTGGAGGATACCGCTCTCTTCGCTCGCGGCGTCGGCACCGAAACGGACATCGTGATGAAAGAGATGTACACGTTTCAGGACCGCGGCGAAGATTCCCTGACGCTGCGCCCGGAAGCGACGGCCTCGGTGGTGCGCGCCTACATTGAGCACAGCCTCTACAACTTGGGCGGCGTGCAGAAGCTCTACTACATCGGTCCGATGTTCCGCCGCGAGCGCCCGCAAAAGGGTCGCTACCGCCAGTTTTATCAAATCGGCGCGGAGGTTCTGGGGTCGGAGAGCGCGCTGGTGGACGCGGAAATCCTCGAGATGCTCGTTTTGTTTCTGGAGCACGTGGGAATCCGCGAGTATCAGCTTCTGCTCAACTCCGTGGGTTGTCCTGCGTGCCGCGCGGCGTATCTCGAAATCCTGCGCAAGGCTCTTCAGGACGTGAAATCTCAGATGTGCGAGGATTGCCG
>JASHTZ010000548.1 GCA_030040295.1 Terriglobia bacterium
GACATGGTGGCGGAAAGAGACGGGCCGCGCACGAGCATGACGACGCGCCGCGCGTATCGGGAAAAATACATGGCGGCCTGGCCGGCGGAATTCGCCCCGCCCACGATGTAAACGTCTTCACCCTGGCTTGCCGTTCCCTCCGTCATCGCCGAACCATAATAGACGCCGCATCCTTGCAGGCGCTCCGCGCCCGGAACATTCAACTTGCGGTAGGAAACGCCGGTGGCGATCAACAATGCCTTGCATCCGATTTCGTTGCCGCCGGAAAGCTTCACAATCTTCGAGTGCCCCTCCGCGCGAACACCGGTAACCTGCAGAGGAGTCAGGATCTCAACTCCGAACCGCCGGGCCTGAGCTACGGCGCGTCGCGCCAAATCGCCTCCGCTTAATCCCGACGGAAAGCCGAGATAATTTTCGATGCGCGAGCTCATTCCTGCCTGCCCGCCGGGCGCGTCCATTTCCACCAGCATCGTCTTAAGGCCCTCGGAGGCCCCGTAGACGGCCGCCGCCAGTCCCGCCGGACCACCACCCACGATCACGAAATCGTAAAATGCCGTCTCCGGCCGAACGCGCAGACCCAATTTTTCCGCCAATTGCTCGGGGCTGGGATTGGCAAGCGACGTGCCGTCGGAGAGGAGCACCATGGGAAGGCTGTCGGGAGTGGCGCCCGAAGCATCCATCAGGCGGCGAACCTCGGCCACCTTGTCGGCAGTCTCGACGTCAAACCACTGGTAAGGCGCCTGGTTCCGCGCCAGAAAATCACGAATTGCGTAACAACCCGGAGACCAGCGGGTGCCCAATACCCGGACGCCTTCAAAGAGAGGCTTGTACGACGCCATCCAGTCGCCTAACAGGTCATCCACAACAGGGTAGAGGTGCTCCTCCGGAGGGTCCCAGGGCTTCAGCAAGTAATGATGGATTTTGGCGTCGTTGATCGCGCGGATCGCCGCGTCAGTGTCGGCGTAGGCGGTCAACAAGGCGCGCTTGGCATCGGGGAAAAGTTGCGTCGCCCTGCCAAGAAACTCAACTCCGGTCATTTGCGGCATCCGCTGGTCGGCCAGAAGGAGCGCGACGGACTGATTCCGCAGCTTCAGCCCCCGCAGAGCTGCAAGCGCCGTAGCGCCCGAGTCGGCACGGATTATGCGGTAGCGCTGAGAGTAGCGCTGGCGCAAGTCGCGCTCTACCGCGCGCAACACTTCCGCGTCATCATCCACTGCCAGCAAGACCGGCTTACTCATTTGCCGTCCTCGACAAGCTGAATTGTAGCTCCGCGAAGGCCCAACACCGGACCTTGCGGCAAAATCTAACGTAACCCATTCGATGAACTGAGAGGGATTTTTGATTCATTGCCTACAGGGGGTTCAGACCTTGCCGTCCGTTGGAGCACCACCAGCGTCTCGTCGTCATGCCGAGGGCTGAGCCCGCGGAACGATTTCAGGCGGGCTGACAGCGCGCGGCCGACCTCCTCCGGTCCCCGCTGCGGGCTCATCTCCAAGGCACGTACGATATTTAAAAGACCTTCCTGCCCCAGCATCATCCCCTTTTCGTCGCGAGTCTCGGTGATGCCATCGGTATAAAGGATAAGCATATCGTTCAGATTCAACTCAACACCCGTCTGAACGTAGTTTGTCCCGCTGATCAGCCCCAGCGGCAAATCGGCAATAGCCTTGGCGTAGGGCGTGCGATCCTCAAGCCATTCCCAAACCCCGCTTGAGGCATGATGCCAAAGCAACGGCAAGTGGCCGGCGTTCGTGAAGAGCAGTTCGCCGGTCCCGAGGTAGAACCCCAGCACGACGGCGGTGGCAAGTTGCACCTCACCCGCGCTCTGCCGGAAGGCCTCATTGATCTCCCACATCAATGATGACTGGTCCCAATTGTCGGAGTGGCGTTCGAAAAGCTTGCGCAGTCGGTTGGCCGTTGAACTGGCATAGGCGCCGTGCCCGGCCACATCGGCCAAGGCCACGCGCGATACCTGTCCTTTGCTGCACACCGAAACGTAGTGGACATCGCCGCCATGAGGGGCGTCGCCGAAGGGAGTGCAGGAGATCCATCCTTGCAGGCCGGGAAGCTCAATGGGATGTTCCACGGCGCCGTTGCCACCCCACAGTTCAAAGCACGCGAACCTTCCAATGCCTTCCAAATTCTCCTCCCAGCCATGCAACCCGCCTCTTGAAGGCGGGACGACAGCAAAGGAAAAATGCGATTCCACAATCCGCGTTGAAATTATCGACGACATTCCACATTACCAAATCCATCTTCGATGATCAAACTTCGTAAACTCGTCTCCACCGACGCTGGAGTGCAACGCAACCCCGATGATTCAAAGTAAACCTCCGTAAATACTCTTCCGAGGAGAGCCCGTCGAGGCATCTACCAAAGTGAGCCCATTTGTCAGTTGCGCAAGCGAATTTCAGAAGCTGTAAGTATTCAAGCTAAGCATGATCGAGGTCCTCAAGATGAAGCTAAATCGCCGCGAGTTCGTGCAACTTTCCGCCGCTTCGTTGATTACCGCACGCCTTCTTGAAGCTTCACCGCCGGGTATGCCCCAGAATGTGGCGCGCAACATGGGCCAAGATAATCCGTTCCGCACCGTCCTCGAAAGGTTGTACGCCATGACCGGCGAAACCCTGACCGGCTGGAAGTGGCATCCCGATAATATCCCTCATCCTGAAGATCCCGCCCTGAACGATTCCGATTGGCAGGAATATACCGCTCCCCAAAATGGTGAACCGTGGTTTTATCGTTCGCCCGCGCATCCTCCTGTCGGAGATGGTGCGATCTGGTTTCGTAAGTGGATTGAAATCCCGCCCTCCATGGGCGGATACAAGATTCAGGGCCTGCCGGTACAACTCGACCTGAGAGTGTACGGCGGGGGCCACCCGAGGATCTTAGTGTTTTCAAATGGCGCGCTGGTGGAATTGACGCTATCCGAAACAGAGCAACCCATCCCGCTCATGGACCAGGCCCAACCGGGCCGGAAATTCCTGATAGCCGCGTACGCCCCCGGTCCCGCGGGCCTCACCGCGCGCCTTGAGGTCAATTACCCGCCGGGACATTCCGATCCCGAGACCATGCTTGATGAAATTATGAGCGTGCAGATGGCTTCCACCGGTTTCCCGGATGGTCAATCGCAGCGCGAGGCGCAACTGAGGGAGGCGGTTACAGCAATCGATTTTGGGGTCTTGGATCGAGGCGACCAGGCTGCATTCGAGCAGTCGCTCACTGCCGCGGACCAGAAAATGCAGCCTCTGGCGGAATGGATCAGGCAATTCACCATCCAGGCCGTGGGTCAGTCCCACATCGATTTGGCTTGGCTCTGGCCTTGGGAAGAAACCATTGAGGTGATTCGCAACACTTTCGGCACTGCGTTGGAGCTGATGGACCAGTATCCGGAATTCACCTACACCCAATCC
>JASHTZ010000549.1 GCA_030040295.1 Terriglobia bacterium
TGGATGGTTGCGGGAAGACAGATGGAGATGGTCGTGAAGAGGCCGTTGTATCGCGTTGTAGATGCGGTCCCAGTGTTTCCATTGGGGCCAAAATTGACGAAGAGCGGGGCGGTATTAGTGTTGGTCAGGGTTAAGGTGGTGGAAGCGGTGGGCGTGGTCAAAGCGGAATCCGTAGCCGTCACAGCAACGGTGATGGGGTTGGGTAGCGCGGCCGGGGCAGTATAGAGTCCGGAGGAGGAGATTGTCCCGATAGTGGAATTTCCCCCTGCCACGCCATTCACCGACCAGGTGGCGGCAGCATCCACCGTGCCGTTCAACGTGGCTGAATACTGCACGCTGGTTCCCACCGGAGTGAAAGAATTGACGGGAGCGACGGAGAGCACAGCATTCGTAGGCGGAGGCGTGATGGTTACGGTCGCCGCTCCGAAGGGATAAGTCTCCGACTGGCTGATCGCCTCGACCGTGACAGTGGCCGGCGTGGGCACCGTCGCCGGCGCAGTGTATAATCCCGTCGAGCTGACCGTTCCTACAGTGGAATCACCACCCTGAACGTTATTCACATCCCAGATAATCGTGGTGCTGAAGGACGTGACGACTGTAGCGGTGAATTGTATCGTCCCGCCCGCCTGCACGGAGGCAGAAGTGGGCGCAAGACTCACCACCGGCAAGGCAACGTCGTTCCCGGTGCGGGTAACCGTGCAGGAGGCCAGAAACATTCCAGTAGCCACAGCCGCCAGAAGGCTCGCCCGCGGGACCGCGGAGAGCTTATTTGCCCTCATTGCACCTCCTCAGGGGGCTTCGGGACCCCAATCCCCCAAAGAGCTTTCCTGAACTTCCCGAATTCCAATCCGCGCCACCTTTCCTCAGTCACTCTGAATTGATAAGAAGCTTTACCCAACATGGCAAGACTAAACAAAATAGCACAGACTGCCTGAAGCCATCCAGTGCGGAGAAAGCTGGCTTGCTCCTGAGCGCTGCCGAGGCCCAACCAAAATCACTCGTCACCTAGATCACGTTCGTTGGCCGCAAAGACTTCGTGGCACGAGCATCTTGCCAGAGATCCTGACATGGCCTGGGAGGCTGTGTCACCATTGGGTTGCGGCTGCGATCTCTTTGGTAAATCAGGCCGTTGAACTTCGCAAGCTTTCCACCAAAAGGCACTGAACTATGATGCCCCGGTCGCAACCGTGGTTGTAGGTGTAGGAAAGAGAAGAGGGACGACCAACCGAAACCTGGAAGCGGGGACGCAAACCTTGGGGGCCGAAAAATCGGTCCTGCGCCCACGGATATGAACCAAAACCTAAAACGCCCAATAGCCGTTGGGGGACGCCGTGCCCTCTGAGATCCCGACGTAGAGGGGGCGGCCAAAAAAGAATGGCAATCCCAGGTCCCAATAATCCGTCGCGGGGCTGCACGGAGAGGTTGAACTGGAAATACAGCTTGGGCCGCCCAAGTCATCGAAAGCGGCGTTGCCGGTGCCCACCAGCGACTCGGTGTTGGCAATGACGAGTGAAACGCTGGTGCTGGTGGAGTTGTAACCTGCCAGCCCCAACGGCAGGAGGTTCAGAGTCGAGGTCGGGCAATAGAAGCCGGCGAAATCGGAGCTGGTGCAATCCGTGGTGCCCAAGGTTCCGGCGTCAGAAACGTAAAGTGCATTCGACCCGCTATCAATGAAGGTTCCACCACTGTTGCTCGACGTATAGGTGATGCTGTTATAAGAGGCTGTGGCGAAATTTCCATCTTCGTCCAGTTCGTAAATAGCGTGCGAACTAATTCCGTTGTTGCTTTCCGTGCTTATCCCAAAGGTCAGGGTGCCGCTGGCGGTAGCCGCTCCGTTGGCAGCGACGGACGGCAGTGAGATTTGTGTGCCGTTATTGTCCGCAGGAAGCGCCGAAACGAAATTCCATACCTGATCCCCTTCGGGAGTGGTTCCGTCCACGATGCCTGCGCCAGTGCTGGCGTCGTAACCCATGTACATGCCGGTGACTTCGTCGGAGCAGTAGTTGGTGGTGGCCAGCACGCAGTCCTGCGGGAAGTTGCCGATTCCCAGAATGCCGTTGGCCCCCAGAGTGGACACCGTGTCGGCATCGGGTCCGCCTGAAAACGACTCATCGTTCGAGCCCGGAACAGTGAGGCAGGGATTGTTCGCTGTGCTCGCGCCGTATTGAATGGTTTGGGGAGGAGCGGCGGTGGTGATCACCTGAATGGGAATTCCCGTATTGGCCGCAACTCCAGGAAGATTCGAAGACGTTTCCCCACCCACTGTAACCGTAGCCATTTCGACTGGACCCCAAGTATAGGACAAGTCCCCGTATTCAACGCATTCATACTCAGGTTCGCCGCTGGAAGGGTCCGTAACCTGTTTCAGGCCGAGGTTGCCAACCTGCGAGGCCGAAATGCCCTGCGCATTCGAGCCCAGCACGCGCAAGCCTACCGAGCCGGTATCCACCAGAACATTGGGGATGGTGGTGCAACTCGTGGTGCTGCCCGGCGCGCAGACCGTTACGCTGGTGAAGATGCCATTATCGTAGTTTCCCGTAGGCCCCAGGTAGACATTCACCGTGACCGTGTCTGCCGAACTGCTTGAGGCTGTCGTGCTGGTGCTGCTGGTTGAGTGCGCGCCGCCGCACGCGGCCAAAACGATCAAGCTCGCGATGAGGCCTAGCAAACGGACGGATATCCCCACAAACTCGCCCTTTCCAGAAAAGGAGGCAATTTTCCCCATGGTTCCGACTCCTGAATAATTTTGCGTGCTGATTCCTGAATCCAGACTCCTGCTTTTATTCCACCACTTGGGGTTTGAGAGAGGTGGGAATCAAACTGGGTATCCGGGCGCGTAATGGAAAGCTCATCATTCGCCCGAAGTTTGCGAACTTGAAATCATTACTCTGAATGGTAACGGTGCGCCGTGGAATCATTTGGATGCGCTTGCCCTCTGACAAATTGCAATATCCCAGCAACTGATGAAAATTGGGAATGGCGTGTGCTGAAACTCTGAACATAGTCCCGGCCGCGCAGAAGTATTCATTGCCCACGCCACTCCTCTTTCGGTGCAACATGCCTCCGCGAGCTTCGTTCCTCATTCCTGTTGTTGGACGGCGGCTCCGACATTAGGGGTTTCCTAGCGAAAGGTAAAGAAAGGTTAATAAAAAACCGGGTCTGGACTTATTGCTCAAATGATGTTTTAAAGTGACTTGTTTTCTTAGGTATAGGCGCGAGAAGGCGCCTCGCCGCTAGGGAAGGTGGAATCCTGTGCCTGCCACAACAGAATCCCGTCTCAATGAAGTTTGTAAGTGAAATGGGGGCGCAAGCCGTGGGTGGCCGAAAATCGGTCCTGCGCCCCCGCTTAAAGGGAGAACTTTAGAACGCCCAATAGCCGTTGGCGTACGGACCGTTTGGATTCGACGGCGTGGAAATGCCGATAAATACGCCATTCGGTTGGCCGAAGAAGAACGGCAGGCCCAGATCGATGTAGTCTGGGCTGACGCCGTCGGAAGGTTGGCAGTCTGCTGAGCCGCCCTCGCAACTCGGTCCCGCGAAGTCGTTGAACGCGGCGTTATTTGTCGCACTCAGTGTGTCGTAATTGCCGAGCACCAATGAAAGCGTCGTGGAGGGGTTGTTGGTGCCCGAGGTGGTGTACCCCGTCAGGGTGAGGGGCAGCATGTCGAACGGTTCCGGCGTCGTACCCGTGGTGGGGCAGTACCAACCGATATCATTTCCGCTCACAATGCAGTCGCCCATGGTCACTCCGTTCGAGGTACCGAGCGTAGTTTCGTCCAGGATGTAAAGCGCGTTCGAGCCGCTATCGAGGAACGATCCACCGCTGTTCGCGGAGGTGTAAGTTATTCCATTATATTCGGCGGAGTTGAAGTTGCCGTCTGCGTCCAATTCATACACGGTCTGCGTGGTAATGGCATTATTGGTTTCCGTGCCGATTCCAAACGTCAGCGTGCCCGTAACCGACATCGCCCCGCTGGAAGGCACGGATGGCAGGTTGATGATGGATCCGGTGTTGTCCACAGGGAAAGCGGAGACGGGATTCCAAGCCTGGTAATTAAGGGGTGTTGGTTCTACGAGATAATTGACAACTGTAGTGCCAACTACTTCGCCATCTTCCTCTTCGTCGACCGTTTCTCCGGCGCTGTCGTACTCAAGATACTGCCCCGTCGTCGTGCTGATGTTTGTGCATTCGTTGGTATTCGCAATAGCGCAATCCTGAGGGAAGTTGCCGATTCCCAGAATTCCGTTTGACCCCAAGCCAGCGACTGTGTCAGCGTCTATTTGCGTCTCGTCGTCCTCATACGTAGGACCTAGACAGGGGTTGTAGTATGCCACATCCTCGTAACCAATACCTTCCGGCGGGGTTTCATCGCTAATAATCTGGATGGGAATACCCCCATTTGCTGTTCCGCCTGACGCTGCGGGGACTTGCGAAGCGGTTTCACTGCCCACCGTAACCGTGGCATATGCCATCTGCCCCCAGGTGTAGGACAAATCGCCGAACAGGACGCACTCATACAGCGGATAGCCGGTGGATGAGTCGGTAATCGTCGGCAGGCCCAGCGAGCCGACCTGCGCGCCCGCCGTTACATTTTCGGCTCCGGAAGAAAGCAACCGCAGTCCTACCGAGCCCGTATCCACCAGAACGTCGGGAATGGTGGTGCAAGTGGTCGTGTTCGGCACGCAGACCGTCACCGTGGTGGTGATGTTGTTGACATAGCCGCCCGACTGCCCGAGCAGCCCGAATGAAACGTTGAGGTCTGCGGTGTTGGAGGTCGGTGAGAAACCCGTTCCGGTCAGACTGATGTTCTGGGTGCTGCCGGACACGCCGCCGGAATTATCCGTGATGGTCACTGCGGCACTCAGGGTCCCTGCAGCCTCAGGCGTGAAGTTGACATACACGGAGCAATTGGCGCTCGCCGCCAGGCTCTGCCCGCTATAGGTGCATTGATTCGTGCCGGTGGTCAGTGCAAAGTCGGAGCTATCTGTCCCACCGAGCGCGATGCTCGCAATGGTCAGCGAGGCGGTCGTAGACGTGTTGGTGATGGTCACCGATTGAGTCGCGGCCGTGGAGCCTTCCGTCGTGCTCGCAAAGGTCAGGCTGATGCTGGAAAGGCCCACGGTGCCGGTCGCGCCCGTTCCAGTCAAACTGATCGTCTGGGGGCTGTTGCCCGCATTGTCACTGACGGTGAGCGTGGCGGTGGCCGTGCCGCTGGCAGTGGGCGTAAAGGTGACATCGATCGTGCAAGTATTATTTGTAGTTGCTGCAAGTGTTGAACCGCTGGCCGGACAGGTGCTCGATTGGATCGCAAAATCTCCGGCATTGGTTCCAGTTATCGACGGGGCGGAGGAAATGGTAAGGGGAACGGTGCCGGTGTTAGTGAGCGTGGCGGCCTGCGCAGAGCTTGAGCTGCCTATGCCCTGGGTCGAAAAAGTCAGGCCCGCGGCGGGAGTCAGCGTGGCCGTGGGAGCCGCCGCGGCTCCGCTCAGGCTCACCGTCTGCGTTCCCACATTATCCGCAATGCTCAGGGTCCCAGTCAGTCCCGATCCGGCGCTGGTGGACACGAACGTGACTGTCACCGTGCAGTTCGCTCCCGCGCTAATTCCCGTGCCGCAGGTGTTGGATTGGGTGAAGTCGCCGGAATTTGTACCGGAAATCGAAAAGCCGGTGAAGGAGAGTGAGGCGGAGCCGGAATCCGTAACCGTGACCGTCTGAAGAGAGCTGGCGCTGATCGGGGCCGCAAAGGTAAGGCTCGTGGCGCTAAGCGTAACGGCGGCAGTGGGCGTGCTCGTGCTGGAACTGCTCGAACCACCGCCGCATCCGGCCATGATCGTCAAACCCGCGATGATGATGCTAACCCGCACCAGCATCATGCAGGAATCCTGCTTACTGGCGAAAGACGATACTTTAGCGCGCATAATTCACACTCCTCACCCACAAACCGGGGGCCTGAATTCCTGACTCCTGAATTTTCTTTCCTCAATCCTAAGTTTCTTGGTCCTGAACTACGAGATCCTAAAATTTGACTCTGACTACCGAATGCTGCTGAAAATCTGCAACCGTTGCAGTTGCAATCCCTCGCCAGGAGGCTTTGGGCCGCAGGGCGAGGGCCACCCCTTACCTGTTATGTCGGCGGCCTCCCATCACCGGTCTGCGCTTGGAGAGCGCCGCTACAACCTGGGCGTGGGACGACCGCGAGGACCGCCCCATTTGCCGAACAGTTCCTCAATCCCGAATCCCGCCCCTATTGCACAGTGGCTGGCGTGAGGTTGGAGGGGATCAGGCTGGGCGCCCAGGCGCGCCCGTGAAAATTCATCATTCGCCCGAAGCTGGTCATGACAAAGTCATTCCCCTGAATGGTAACCGCGCGGCGCGGAATGACATTCGTGCGCTGGCCCTGCTGGAAATTGGTGAAATAATTCCCCAGCAATTGATGGAGGTTGGGAATGGAATGGCCTTTCCAGGAAACTCCGAACACCGTCCCCGATGGCGACACGTATTCGTTGATCATGCTGCCGTCCTGCATCGTGATCTGGTGGAGATTGAAGCCCACCTTGGCAACCAACGCGTGCTGGCCGTTGAAAGCCTGCGCGTCTGAATCGACGGAGGCGACGTTGCTGCCCAGCGCGGCCCAAGCGGGCACGCTGGCTATCGCGAGCGTAAACAAGATTGCGATAACTCTCTTCATAAATTTTCACCCTGCCTTTCCCGGAAAAGGTTTCCCCAGATTCAACTCGTAAGAAGCTATTTTGCCACCAAAGGGTTTGTTGCTGCTTGTTAAATAATTGCAAAATCCCTAGTTAGCTCGATGGGGCTTGCGTATTGTCCCACCGGCCATCACTTCGCAAGCCTTTGACAACCAGGTGCTGTAAACCTATGCCCTTCAAGAGCCTCCAACAAAATCGAACCGATGAGGGCACAGGGGTTCACGAAAATGTTCTTCGCTCTACTCCCCTATTAACACGAATCCATAGCGGAAGTTTCCGTCTAATGGGCAAGGGGTGGGAAGGTTCTTGAGGGGGATCAGTTCAAAAAGAAAAAGGGAGCGCGGATGCATGCGAGGTCAAAACGGTCTTACGCCGGGTTCATTCGCAGGTCACGCAGTTCATTCATCAGTAGATTCACAGCCGCTTCCAGGCTTTTCAGCTTGGCTTCGGCATCCTGGAGTCTGTTTTCGCGGGCCAATTCCTCCACCGCGCGAGCGCTTTCATGCGCCAGGGGAGCGGCAATGTCCCCCGCGGCACCCTTCAGCGCGTGCGCGGCGCGCTCCAGCTTCGCTGCGTTTTGGTCCTGAACGGCTTGCCGCACATCGTCGAGAAGTTTGGGGCATGAATCGAGGAACATCTCAATGATCTCTTTCGCCAATTGCTCGTCACCCTCCAAGCGGTCGAGAAAACAGGCTTTGTCAAATATCATGAGAGAAGTCTACCTCCGGGAAAAGAAGTCGTGAGTCGTCAGTTGTCAGTTTTCGGTCGTCCGGGTTTCGATTCAGATCGAACAACAAGCCTTCATCTCTTCTTTCGGCACGTTGCGCGAAAACTTGATGTGAGAATTTTTGGTTCTCAGTTCTGACCAAAGGAGATTCCTGGGCAGAGCCTGCGGCGCCTCAGGATGACAGTTTTGAGAGGTTTTTCCACAACCCTTGGGAATTCAACGGGACGATTGAAAGCCGTTGAGGGGGGAGGCCGTGATAAAAGTAGGCGGCTTCAAGAGGTAATTGCGCACGGAGCCGCCAACGCCCACTCCGATGTGAACAGCCGAAGTCCAGCGCTCCAGGCTATGGTGGCCGCTGCGATGGAATAGGTACGAAACTCCAATGGAGGCCGCCGTGCCGGCCAGCTCGATTCCCACAAATAGCGGCCGATCGTCGACGATGCGGTCCGTGAGCAGCCACTCATCATTTCCCTGATCGCGCAGATGGCGGGTGGAAGCGTAATCCATCATGCGCGCGCCGGCCACACCCGCGAAAAGCCCCAAATTTTCGGCATCCCAGAATTTGTGGGCCGGCGGTTGGAATTTAGCGGCCGGCCTCGGCATCGCCGAGGCAGAGGCGGGCGCAATTGCTGGAGGATCCTCCTGTGCGCACAGACCTCCGCAACCGCCAAGCAGCAATGTTGTCAATAAAAACGGATAAAGTTTCGACACCTGCGGGCATTTTATACAAACACGCCCGTGCATGCCAGATATTTAGAAGTGCTAGCTCTCCGGCAGCGGCGGGCAGCCGGGGAATTCGGCCAGATAGGTGTTGCCGATATATTGGAGGTATTTAATTCCGATCTCAGGAGTAACAAACCCGTCGGTGGTGAAGTCGCGCAGCGAGGCGAAAAAATTTACACCCTGCCCGAGGGCAGGATCCTTGCGGGCGTTGTCGCGATAGGCGATGAGGTCCAACACCGCCTTCTGATCGGCGGCTGAGCAATCAAGGTAGACCTTGCCGTAGCGATCGCTGCACAGTGAATCGAGCCAGGCGATGCCGCCGCCCAGGGTCAATTGATAATCCTCATTCTCACTGGTTAGAAGGTCGATGAATTCCGGCGCGCCGGCTTCAATCGCCCCACCGGTTTCCGAGTCGGGCGGAATAATCGTCTGGCAGAGTGAGCGGAGAGTCTGGTAGGCGTGAGGGGTGAAAAACTTGGGCTTGTAGGCGCCATCGGGCGACTGCGCCCGCTCTTCGCTCACCATGCGGTGCGCAAGCTCCGCCGCCTGAAGGGGAATCAGCCGCAGCGACGAGCCGACTGTAACTCCCATGGCTAGATTTTTCAAAACATCGCGACGAGATATATTCGTAGGCATGAAAAATGCTCCTTCATATGTCGTCGGTGGTAGCGGTGCTCTATGAGCGCCGTCGGCGGTCGCAGACCGCCGCTACAATGGCCACTGTCCTTAAACATTCCCCTTCTTTGCCTCGTCCAACAGATACTCCGACGCCCGCCAGGACAGCGCCAAAATCGAGAGCGTGGGATTTTTGTCCGGATCGGTCACAAAGCACGCGGCGTCGGTAACGAAGAGATTCTTTACATCATGCGCCTGGCAGAAGGAATTGAGGGCGGAGGTTTGCGGATCGTTCCCCATGCGCACCACGCCCGATTCGTGGATAATCTCGCCTCCCGTCCGTATTCCGTAGGGAAAATCCCCGGTGGTCTGGGTCTCAGTCAGATAGGTTCCGCCCACCGACTCGACGATGGCGCGGAAGGTTTCCTGCATGTCCCGCGCCATTTTAATTTCGTTCTCCCCCCACTCGAAATGGAAGCGCAGCACGGGAATTCCCCACTCATCGACGGCGCTGGGATCGATTTCGCAATAAGAGTTGGGATTGGAAATCATTTCGCCGCGGCCCGCCAGATGAATGAATGCGCCATATTTCTGCTTGCAGCGCTGCTTGAGTTCCAACCCGTAACCCTCGTACTTGTGATTGACGCCGTTGAACATTCCCACGCCCGGCATGTGCCGCCCGCCGCCGAACTCAATGTGGTAGCCCCGCAGAAATTCGTTCTTCCGGTCAAACTTCCACCAGGGTATATACATGTGCATTCCGCCTGAGCCGTCGTGATTGTGAGGCGGCATTTTTTCCAGCACGGGGATATATCCCGAACCGTTGCTGCCCACCGAGTCCATCAGGTAGCGCCCCACCACGCCGGAAGAATTCGCCAGACCCTGCGGGAACAATCGCGATTTGGAATTCAGCAGCAGGCGCGCGGATTCGCAGGAGCTGCCCGCCACCACCACTGCCTTGGCGCGCACCTGCTGGTCGGTTCGCGTCGCCTTGTCGATGTAATTCACGCCGGCAGCCTTGCCTTGGTCGTTCACCACAATTTCACGCGCCATGGCGCCGGTAATCAGGGTGAACCGCCCCGTAGCCTGGGCGGGAGGAATCATGACCTGGCTGGAGCTGAAGTTGGAAGCCGTCTTGCACCCGCGCCCGCACTGGTCGCAATAGTGGCAGGGCGGGCGGCCGTTCAGTGGTTGCGTTATGATGGCCTTGCGCGAGGGGACGCAAATAATTCCCAGCTTGTCACACGCGCGCTTCACCAGAAGGTCCGTACAGCGCGGCTTGGGAGGAGGCTGAAAAATTCCGTCCGGGGCGCTGGGAATTCCCTCCTTCGTACCGAAGACGCCGATGTAGCGATCCACTTTATCGTAATAGGGCTCGAGATCCTGATAGGTGATGGGCCAGTCGTCGCCCCGGCCGTCGTGGGAGCGGACGCGGAAGTCCACCTCCGCAAATCGCAGCGCGATGCGGCCCCAGTGATTGGTGCGGCCGCCCACGATGCGCGAGCGGAACCACATGAATTTTGACCCCGGCGCCTTGGTGTAAGGTTCGCCCTCGATGGTCCAAGAGCCGTTGGGGGCCATGAACTCCGTGCGGCCGAAATCCTTGTAGCCGGCGCCGCCGATGCCCGCCCCGCGATGCGCCAGCTGGTAAGGCCAAACGTGCTCCTTGTAATCCGTGTCAGGATGCAGCATGGGTCCGGCTTCGAGCATCACCACGTTCAGCCCGCCCTCGCTCAGCACCTTGGCCGCCGCGCCGCCTGCCGCTCCCGAGCCGATGATGCAAACGTCATAAACTTTTCCCGTGCGTATGATTTCCATAATGAATTCCTGCTCCCTCTGTAACCCCACAGCCAAACAAGAACTCTAACCACAGAGCACACAGATAGCCCCAGGGCAGTCCTCCTCTGTGTACCTCAGTGAACTCTGTGGTGAGAGCCCTTTCCTGGTCGCGGCGCCGCCGCGCTAATGAAACTACAAATTCTTCGCATACCCGTCAATGTTTATTTCTTGCCCCCTCTGCCTGCTCTCAGCGATGCTCACGCACCACGCGGAACCCGTAATCGGCATACTGGAATGCCGGAGGAATGCTGGAGCGCGCCGCCACGCGGCTCACCTTGATGTGATGCCGCCAGGAGCCCCCGCGCGAGGCGCGTCGCTCGCCCGAGGCGGGTCCCGTCGGGTTATGCTCGGGTGATTGCGCGTAATAGTCCATCTGGAACCAATCCGCGCACCACTCATGCACGTTTTCGCAAAGATCGTAAATGCCAAAGGGATTCGGGCGCCCACGTCCCACCGGCAAGGGTCCAGCCACTTCCCCGCCCCAGCGCTCACGATAGTCCGCGCGTGCCTGCGGTTCGTCGTTGCCCCAGGGATAGAGCCAGGCCTCCTGGCCGCCGCGCGCCGCGCGCTCCCACTCCGCCTCGGTGGGCAGACGGTAAGGGCGGCCCGCCGAATTCGTCAGCCACTCACAGTATTTCTGCGCCTCGAACCAACTGACGGAGACAACGGGGAATTCGGGGTCATCAAAGTGGCTCTGCCCCCAGTTGGGCGGGGAGGGATGTCCGGTGGCTCGCAGGAAGAGGGCGAAATCCCGGTTGCGCACCTGGTAGGCAGCCATCTCGAAGGCCTCAATCGTGACGCGATGCGCGGGCCGCTCCTCTTCGCGGCCTTGCTCCTCGCCCATCAGAAACTCCCCGGCAGGAACGCGGGCGCAAAGGGGTTCAGTAAATCCTTCCATCGATTCAATGCGTGTGCGGATGCTCTGTAGGTCGGTCGACATCAGGGCGCCGGAGGCAAATCTCGCGCTCCGGGGTGTTGGCTACTCCGTCTGGTAGGAAGCCAGGAATTGTTTCATGCCGGCTTCGTTCAGTTTCAATTTGCCGGACCGGAGGAACTGCTCCTTGAGGTTCTGGCGATAAATTTCGAACTCCAGGCTGCGCTTCTGGCTCAGCAATTCCTCCTCGATCTGGTCGCGCTGCGCGGCAAAATCCGCGTCATTGGCGGGCGTGTGGGAAACCACTTTGAACAAAACCTTATTGCTGCCCACGGTAATCACCTCGCTCAATTGTCCGGGGTTCAGCGTGAAAGCCCCGGTAAGTTGCGAACCGTTGCCCGCTCCTTCCACGTATTCGTTCTGGCTGAAATCGTTGCTCAGCTTGGGCGTCAGGCCCAGGGACTTCGCCGCCTTGTCAAAATCCTCTGTCTTGGCCAGTTCCAGGAGTTTCTGTGCTTTGTCCTGAGCCAGAGTGATAGAGTCCTGGTGGCGAAAATCCTCTTCCACCTGGGGGCGCACTTCATCGAGCGTGGGAGTGTGCTCGGGCGAAAGTTGAATCAACTGAATGACGGCCTCGCCGCGGGGAACGGAGACTGGCCCGCCGACTTCGTTGAGTCGAAGCTGGAACGTGAGGTTCTCCAGTCCGTCGCTCTTGCCGAGGTCGGGCACAGGCTGGTTGTACTTGAACAGCGGCGTTTCTCTGGACACAAAACCCGCCTTGCGGACAATATCGTCAAACTGCTGAGGATTGGCCTTAAGCTGGGTCGCCAGGCTGGTGGTCAAGCTGTCCTGCAAATCGGCGATCCGCTGCTTCTCCAGTTCATCGCGGATGGAGCCCGAAACCTCCTCGAAGGTCTCGAGGTGCGCCACCTGCTTGTCCTCGACCTTGATGATGTGGATCCCGTACTCGGTCTTCACCAGGCCGCTCACTTCACCCGGCTTCAGGGAGAAGGCCGTGCTCTCGAAGTTCTGCACCGTCTGCCCGTGAACGATCCAGCCAAGCTCGCCTCCCGCCTGGGCCGTGGAATCCTCGGAATATCGCTTGGCGAGGTCGCCGAAGTTGGCGCCTGCGCGAATCTGATTCAGCACGTCCGCCGCGGTCTTCTCAATGGCCGCTATTTCCGCGGGCGTCTTGCCGGTGGTCTTGAAGAGAATGTGCGCCACCTTGACGCGGTCGGGCACGCGGTAATCGGAAAGGTGCTGGGTATAGTAATCGTGCAGTTCTGCGTCCGTCACCGTCACCCGCGGCCGCACGTCGTCCGTAGTAATCATTACGTAGCGCAACTGGCGCTGCTCGGGGAGCTTGTAGTGGTCGGGGTCCTTCTTGAAAAATGCCTCCAGCGCTTCCGGCGTCACCTTGACATCTTTAATGGACTGGCTGGGATCCACCACCACATAATCGATTTTGGCCTTGTCATTGCGGCGGTGGAACTGCGCCATGACCTCGGCGGGCGTCACCTCTACCCCGTCAGTCACGATGGCGCGCATTTTATCCTGCAGCAGGCTCTCGCGGACCAGGGCTTCAAACTGCGGGAGCGTCTTGCCGGTATTCTCCGTAATCATCTGTGCGGCTTGGGCAGCACCCACAAAATTTCCGCCAGGGTATAGCCAGGGAATGCCTTGAAAGGCCGTCATCACCTCCGCGTCCGTCACGACCACACCCATTTTCCCTGCCTGCTGCACCAGAATCTGGTCGATCACCATCTGGTCCAGAAGGCTCGGCGCGAACAAGGGGACCATTCGCGGGTCGAACCCCGAAGGTGAATTCCTGAACTGATCGCGCATCCTCGTATCCAGATCCATGGTGGTAATGCTCGCGCCGCCGACCGATGCAAGCACATTTCCCTGCGGAGTCGAGGTGTCCCCACCACCGATCGGCGCCATGACAATCACCATGCTGAGGCACACGATGCCCAGGAAGAAAATCATCAGGTATCTCTTGATCACGTCGTATTTTTTGCGAAAAAATAAAAACATTATTGTTCCGCCATTCCGGCCATCATCCTACTTGATTATAGAGGAGCATCCTCGATTGCGACAAGATAGGGAGATTACGCCTGCCGCCGGATTGCGCCTCTTGATCGACCCGCATCGCAGGCCCTCCGCCTCCCTTGGGCAAGAGAGAGCGGCGGGCATCAATGTCAACTGCCTGCTTAATGTTTGGCGCGCAACGCATCATCAATGGCGTCAAAGTAAGCGTCCTCGGAAGGCAATCCCACAAGCCTTCGGCCGTTGATGAACAAGGTGGGAGTTTGATTCACGTCGAGGCGCTTGGCTTCCGCCATGTCGCGCTGGATTCGCGGATACGACGATTGAGCGTCCAAACAGCCGGCCAGCTTCACTCGATCCAATCCCACCTGCTCGCCGAAATTCAGCACCGTATCGCGCACATTGGTGATGTTGATTTGCTGCTGATTCCTGAAAATAGCGGTGCGCAAGGCCACGAAGGTGGACGGATTCAGCTCATAAGCGCACTGGCAGCCGATGGCCGCCGTCTTCGACCATTCATGGAACGGCAGGGGATACTCCTTGAAAACAATTCGTATCTTGTCCCCGTAGCGCGGCACTATTTGCGTTTCCAGAAACTCGTTCATGCGGGCGCACGTGGGACACTCAAGGTCGGCATATTCAACGATCGTCACCGGAGCGGTGGCCGGCCCCTGCGTGGCCTCATCACGAAGTGAAATCTCACGCAGAGCTTGCTCCTGGGGATCGACCGATAAATTGAAGAGGTCGCTGACGATCAAGTGCTTGCCGTCTCGCGTCAGGAACAGCGTGTGCTCCTGGCCGTCTCCCATGCTGTAAGTCCCTTCTTGAAAGTCCGGGAAGTTCGAGGGTCTGAACCGCCCCACGGTCAACTTGGTCGTCGCAGCCATTTTGTACATCTGCCGGATGCGTTGTTCCACCTCGGCGCTGGAATTCGCCGTCTGGAGGTCAATGATCCCGCCGGAGGGCACGATCAGGTAACGATTATCCTTTGAAATCAAAACAAGCTGCGCCCCCGGCTTGTTGCCGTAGTCCACGTTCACAAGTGCCTGATTGAAATCGGGGGCAAGGGGGGAGGTTTGCGACGGTCCCATCGAGAGCTTCACGTTATCAGGAACCGCAAACTGAAGCCGGATGTAATGGATGACTTTCTCGCCCGTGGCCTGACTCAACTCTGCCCCTTGCGAGGCCGGCTGCGCGTGCGTCGCCACCCAGGGAATTCCACCGCCGACCGCAAGGACCAGCAATGCGGCGGGCAAACTGAACTTATTCTTACTTTCCTTCAAGCAATCCATCCCCTTTCGCCAGCAACTCTGCTTAAGCCTTCTCGAATTTTAGTCAATTCACCGCGCACAATGCAAACCCCAATTTCATCGTCTTACTGCCCAACTTCCCTTTGGTCTTGCGCGTGCTATAGCATAAAATGCTGCGGTGCGATTCGCCATTCTGAACATCGGAGAGACTCAATGAAAAGACGTGGATTCTTGGTTTCCTCGCTGGCCGCCTCAGCGTTGACAGGAACAAATTCTCCCGCGGAGCCCTCCCCCGCCCAGCGAGGACGAGGTGCGGGCGGCCGGGCCGTCTATGAATTGCGAAAATACATTCTGCGGCGCGGCCCACAACCCCAGATGGTCATCGATTATTTCCGTGATGCCGCCATTCCGGCGCTGAACCGCCTGGGGGTGACACAGGTGGGAGTGTTTAACACCACCATCGGCGCCGAAAGCCCCACCCTCTACGTCCTTACACCGTTCGAATCTCTGGAAACCGCCATGACCATTCCCGGCCGGTTGGCCGCCGACCCCGAGTATCGAAAGGCCGGTGCGGCCTATAATGACGTCACCGCCAGCGAGCCGGCTTACATGCGTATGGAAAGCTGGCTGCTGCTCGCCTTCGAGGGAATGCCCAGTCTGGAATTGCCCGCCAGCGCCGCCACCAACCAACCGCGCATCTTCGAACTGCGCACGTACGAAAGTCACAGCAAGAAGGCCAATCACACGAAGATTGAAATGTTCAATAAATCCGAAATTCCCATCTTCCGCCGCACCGGTCTACATCCGGTGTTTTTCGGCGAGACGCTGGTGGGAGCGGGCCAACCCAGCCTGACCTATATGCTGACTTTCACAGACATGGCGGAGCGCATGACCAATTGGGGCATCTTCGTCGCCGACCCCGAGTGGAAAAAACTCAGCTCCACGCCCGGAAACACCGATGCGGAAATCGTTTCCAACATCACCAATGTAATTCTCACGCCCGCGCCGTGCTCGCAGATTTAAGAGGGCGTAGGGGCGGTTCGCGAATCGCCCCCGGGGCGCGTCGCAATGCGCCCCTACACGTTCCCCCTCTTGATACGATGACATTGGGATTTCCAGGCAGCAATCCCGGCATTGGGCAGGGAGGAGTGTCTTCGCCCATGGAAGCGCCAATCAGAGGTTCCCGAAAGCGGAGAATCCTGCGCTATACGAACCTCTGATTACAACAACTGAGTAGATTCACGACCCCGGCAGCGTGTATTCGCCGTCCGCCTGGCACGCGAAGCCACCCGTTCCAGGATGACAGTTGAGCGTCCCGCCGCCCTTCAGCCCCTGGAATTTCCCCGTCCCCGGTTCGAAAGTCCATTTCGCCGTGGAGCTACGAAATCGCAAGTTGTCAAATTCCGCCGTGCCCTCACTGCGTGCGTAGACGCTGTCACCGTTGGCCATCAAAAAAACGTGGAACCATCGATCCGTTCCCTTGCCTGCGTCCATCTCGATGAAGCCGGTGGAGTGGTGCTCCTTCACGGCCACGCCGCCGATCTCCAATACCGGGTCCTCCTTGCAGTCCGTTTGCTCGATGCGATACACGTGGCCGGGATGATCCCCAACCTGAATGGTGTATTCCGCCGTCGGCCGGCCGCACTGCTCGGAAACAGAAATCTTGGTCTGCGCCTGCGCCACGCCGGCAACCACCAGAATGGCCACCGCCACGGCCCAAGTGTGATTTTTCATGGAAAGCCTCCTGCCCGGGATTGCGATGCGGGGAATTATACACCCGAGGAAAGCGTGCTGTAGCGCGTGTCCCCACCCGCGATTCGTGATTCAACGCGGGTGAGGACACCCGCGCTACAGCACCTCAAGCTTTCCCGTTGATGCGTCCTTCGCAACCTCAAGCGGTTTCCACACCACGGTATTGCGGCCGGCAGTATCAACGGTCGAGACTCGCAACCGATACTTTCCGGGATGGGTAATATTGAATTTCAGGCGAACGTCCCAACCGGCGTCTCGCCCGGCGTGGGTGGGCTTTTCAGCGGTTAGAAACTGATGGTTCTCAGGCTCCGGGCCGTAAAGCTCGCCCATCACCATGTTGTTGTAAACGATTCCGTCGCGTGCGTGGCCGACCGTGTAGTAGACGGGCGACGTTGTCTCGACCACGTGTGCGAGCGCGGAAATCTCCAGGCCGCCTTCTGACGCGGCTTCCGCCAACGTAACGCTCAATTCCGGCGGAGGACCCGGCGCGCGCGGCGGGACTCGGGGTCCATTCAAAACCTCATGCTTCCCTTCCGACTCCACTTCCACTTTCCCGTCTTCGCGAATACGCACAATTTCGTGGTAGCCTCCCAAATCAATCCCGGGCAAGTTCCAAAGCGAATCGAAGCTTTCGCCAAGCTTGATGCTGCGCTCGACCTCCGTGAAAAAGTTGCTCATCACTGTACGGTACTTCATTCCACGCTGGTTCTCCCGCTCCAGGTTGAGTTCATGCAGCCCCCAGAGAGGTCCTTTACCCATATAAACATGGCCAAGCGTGTACCCGACTGGTAAAAGGAGAGCCTTCGTGGCATTTCGTGTGAGGGTATTCGGGTCCCGCCGTGGATGTGTTTCGGCATAAGCATGCAGATGCCGAGCAAGTTCCAGAATCTCCCCGTGCGGAACCGCGGCCAAGCCTCCATTGTCCCAAAAGAAAAACCGCGTTGCGCCCAAATCGTACGCGTGCGTCAGCCAGAAGGGCGAATCCTCCGGCTGCACCTGGCCGTAAATGCTCACGCCCCAGGTCTTGTGCGTCGCGCGCGCAGCGCCGCGCAGAAATCCGTACAGAATGTCGGTGAACGCGAGGGGATCGTCGGGTGGAATTTGCACTCCGTACGTCATATCCATTTCCGGCAGGGTGCGCCGTGTGCCGATGTGGCCGGGGGGCTCGAAAACAAAGGCTTCAGGGACCTGCGAGTCCTGCGATAGTTCGTAGTCCGCGGTGGCCACCATGGTTTCCCAAGAGAACAGATTTTCCTGAGCGAAATGCATGTCCCCAAGCTTCACGTCCGGCCTTGCCGCGAGTTCGCGCATCAGCTCGTAGGGCGCACCCTTGAGGGCATCGGCATAATGAGTGCGGAAGGCTTCGAATGCCGCCTGCGGATTGATGCTGCGTCGAAACGCAACGTCCTTCTGAAGGCGCGGGCGCAGGACATAATCGCGCGTACCGACTGCAGGCTCGTCCAGAAAGATCGTGGGGCCAAGATACTGGCTGCGATAAAGCGACTCGGGAAATTTCAGCACCGCGCCGCCGCCCCAGTAGTAAAGGCCCAGGTCATCCGCCCACGGCGCCTGTTCAGCATTCACTTGCACGCAGTTGATTCCCGCCTTCGCCATCTCGCGGTAATCATCCTGCGTCAGCTTAACGTATTCGTAGTCGGAGCCGTCGTAGCGGCGGGTTTCGTCCTTTTGACGGAGATTGCTCTCCTGCCCGACCAGGACGTCCGGGCGAAGCAGAACCACTTTCGCGTCGGGAGGAGCGGCGGCCGCGCCCTGGCTGAGCGACTGGCGCGTGTAAACCAAACCGAGGTAGCGTACCTCTTCCGGGAATGGCTCGGCTGCTGAGGATTCGCGCGTCGATCTCGGAAACAGGAATTCCCAGCCGCCCATGGCGGGAAGTTCTGCCCGACCCGTGAGCGCGTTGCGATATTCCCGCGCCAGAGATGAACCTTCCTGAAAAATGTACCGAAATGTTGCAGCCCGCGCGGCCTTCAGCGTGAGGGGTGGATAGCCGGCGCTCAGCAAATAAAATCTGAATCGCTCGCCATCCGCTTTCGTGGCGCTCAGGGAAATCCACTGGCGGCCGCCCGCTGCTGATTTTTCAACCTCGCCCAATGCCAAAGTAAAGGCTTCAACGATTGAGCCCGCCGCAGTGCCCTCCTTTAGATAATAAGAAGCTGTCTCCCCGGGCGGGCCGATAATTCCAGGGCTCATTGCGGACGTCGCCGGAAAATCCGCGGGGTGCTGGGCTTGAACTCCAAAAAAGCTCAGCAGGACAGCGCCGACGAATGGAATAATCCTCATGCTAGTCGTAAACATCCCTCAGGCAGCGAGTCCGCTTTGGCGCGGACGCCCATCCCCTGAAAGCCCGAGGATGGACTGGCCATGCTCTTGAGCGCGGTGCGGGAGAGTATATACCGAAGCCACGGCATTGCTTCTCGCACGTGAGTTTGTTTGCCAGACATTTTTTCCCCTTCGGTGGGGATTTGGGCTATAAATAGGTCAAAGCGCAGGAGGTAACCATGAGTTTGACACGTCGCGGGTGTTTGAAAGCCATCAGCAAAGGTGTTGCGGCAGGGCTTGTGACCGGAGGGGGCGGAATGGCGTGGGGAGCGCGCACGGATTCGAAGACCGATCCGACCAAACTCGGCATGCCGGGACTTTACCCCGGGCGCGTTGTTTCGGTGGAGAATCCCTCTGTGCTGGTCTCCGGCCACTATCAGGCCGAGCAGGTCCAGAAGATGATGCGGCGCGGCATGATGGAACTGACCGGCGCGGATGGCTGGGCGGACGCCTGGCGGCAATTCTTCGAGCCCGGCGATGTGGTGGGCATCAAGGTGAACCCGGTGGGCCAGCCTCTGGTGATCTCCGACGCGACAGTGTTGCACGAAATCGTCGCAGGCCTCGAGGTGGCGGGTGTGAAGCGCCAGGACATTGTGGTCTACGACCGCTACCGGAAGCAATTCTACAGCGGCGGATTTGACAAGTGGCTTCCTGAGGGCGTTCGCAATTCCTGGGCCGCGGAAGACGTGGACAACGTGCAGCAGAACATCTCGGGCTACGACCCCGACCATTACATGGAGATGGCCTTGACGCTGCCGGGCTACAGCCTGGATGACCCCGCGGCGCGGCGCTCCTATGCGGCGCTGTTCATCACCAAGCAGGTAAACAAGCTCATCAATCTTCCCGTGCTGAAGGATCACCAATCGGCGGGCGTGACCCTGTGCCTGAAAAATCTCTCGCACGGCCTGGTGAACAACGTCAACCGCAGCCACTCAAGCCCAAGCCTGAACGTTTGTAATGAGTTCATTCCCACTGCCGTGTCGATACCGATCATCCGCAGTAAAGTGGTGCTGAACATTCTGGACGGCGTGAAAGGCCTTTACAACGGCGGTCCGGGCGCGCGGCCGGAATTCGTGTGGGAACACAACACCCTGTACTTTTCCACCGACCCTGTGGCTACGGACCACATCGGCTGGGAAGTGATTGACGCCAAGCGCCAGGCGATGGGAATGAAGATTCTGGTGGAATCGCAGCCGGACAAAATCAGCACCTTCGTCCACCGCCAGCCCGAGCACGTGGAAATCGCCGGCGCGCTGGGCCTGGGCGTGTGGGACCGCAAGAAAATCGATTTACGCGAATTCAAAGTTTGAAGTCGTGTGATTAACGTAAAGTGCAGAGTGACGGCGCGCCCTCCGCGCAAAAGCATTCACAGCCCATCCAGGCAAGGCCACGCGCGTACAACCACCTTCCGATAGCCCCGAAAAATCTGCATCCACCGCGGGAAGTTTTACCCAATGTGACCCACGATTAGTGTCGCAAGCCGTGCGTAATCAACATCGAAATTCCGACTGGCCTTTGGGCGCGGCCTTGCATACTCCCAACAACATGCCGAGACCAAACACCCGGGAGGTGTTCAATGAAGCAAAAATTCGTCGGGCTGGCGCTCTGGGCACTGGCCATCGCCGTGGGGATAACAGTCGTTACTCCCATGCGGGCGCAATCCCAGAATCCAGCCCCGAGTCAGCAACAGGAACAACAGGCACAAACGCAGCAGAAGAGTGGCACCTTCGTCGGAGAAATCGTCAAAACCAGCAACGGACAGTTTGCACTGCTGACCGATAAGGACCACGGCAGGGGCTTCTTTCTGGATAACCAGGAAAAAGCCAAACAATTTGAGGGCAAGGCTGTGAAGGTGACAGGCGTTTTGGACGCCTCGACAAGCACGATTCACGTCACCGATATTGTGCCTGCGTAATTCATTGGCCCAATCGTCCGCCCCCTACTGGTCACGGGAGAAAGGTCCTTTCCCAAGGCGGCCGGTTGAAAATTTAGGATGAAGTGTGAAGGACGCGGATTAATATGATGATTGCTATCAACTCAAAATCCCGTTCATCCTTCGCCCTTCATCCTTCCTTAAGTTTGGTTTGCATCGTCAGGTTCATGAGCGGCGTGACCTCGTGGAATACGGCGAGCATAGACTCAACAAGGTCAACACCCGTCGATCCGAGTACCTCCTCTTCCGTCATTGGGAAATAGAGCTGAAATCCCGCCCAGTGGTTTTTCGGTGCGGCGGCCAATAAGCGGCGCACTTGCACCACTCCGGGAAAGTTTTTCTTGGAAAACCGCGCATTCTCCGTTTCCCAGCTCCCCGCGTAAAGGCTGAATCCTTCACGCCGAACTAAGCGGCGCAATTCGCGCTCGATCGCGCTGCCTGGCCGCAGACCCTTGATTAGCCGGTGCCAATCCCAGTCCCGGCGCAGCTCGCACGCACGAAACGTGCGTGGAGCCTTCACGTATCCGCGCTCAATCTGCAACCCGCACTGGAAAATCTTCTCTTCGGTGTCAACGGAAATGAAAAACTTGGAACAGCCGAAGCTGACGTGGAAAGAAAGCGGCTTGGCTTCGCGATTGGCGCGTGGAAGGAAGGCGATCCAATGCCAGAATACGCCGCGCCCCCAGCGCTCCGTCACGAAACCCTGGCCGTAGCGTGCTTCCAGCCCCAGCTTCAGGATGCGTGTGATGCGTTCGTTTTCTTCCAGGTTTCCCACGCGAATGCCGCGGTGGAAATCCAGAAATTCCGGCCGGAAGCCGATCGCTGACGTGGGCAAGGGGCGCATGAGGGTTGACCTCCCAGGCGGCATCACTGCGCCTCGTGGGGCGGCGCGATTCTATCAGCGATTGCTTCGATTTGCACCCGGCGGATTCAAGAAGACTCCGCCTCCGGCTCGGATTAAGGGCCTCCCGCCCTCACGATAATCCGGACGCATTGCGTGATAAAATTCACTCGACGTTCAATGCCTGGGTTTTACCCGAGGAGACTGTTCGTTGAAGAATTTTCTGATTCTCGCGATTGTGGCAGCCCTCTCAAGCGTACCCGCAATGGCCCGTGCCAGCGATCCCCCGAACTCGATCGTTGATCTTTCTCAATGCGCGTGGCAGACCTCAGTGGGCGCGCAGTTCACAACGGGCGGTAATGAATTTGATCTTGAGGTCAAGTCCCTTCCTGAAGCCGCACCGCGCGCCGCGGTATGCTGGGCCCCCTTGCCGGGAAGCGGAGCCATGGAAGTTCGTGGCCTGCACCACGGCGCCGTGACCGAGCAAGGATGGACGTTTGCGTTTGAGCGAAGCACCGGCGAGCGGATTGACCTCTACCGCGGCAGCCAGGAACGCGAGTTCGCCTTCCCCGTCCCGACCGCCTGGGAGCACGACCGGCGAATTGGAATCGTCATCGGCATTCCGGGTGATAATCCCGGTTACCTGCACCTCCGCGACTTGCGCTTGCAACCCGCCGAGAATATTTCCTTCTCTGCTCCCGTGCTGATCTCTCCTGCGGAAGGTCAGGATGTTACCGCACCGGCTGCGGATTTTCTGTGGTCGTGCCCGCATCCCGGGCAAGTGGCGGGGTACGATTTGGAATGGGAGCGCGAAGGGGGTGAACCGCAAAAGGCGCGCATCGCGGCATTTTTCTCAAGCGATGCGCAGGGTTACTGGCCCAGCGACTGGCTTTCTCCAGGGAAATACTCCTGGCGAGTGCGCGCGCTGAATCTGGCTGGCAGTTTCGGACCATGGTCCGAGATGAAATACTTTATTGTCCGCGAGGAAGAACCCTCGCGACCGTTGGACATTGTTCCCAGCACAAGCCGACCCGTCACTATTTTGAATTTGCCCTACGATGATGTGAAAGGCGCATGGTCGCTGGTCCCTGCGGACCTTCGTTCCAGCTTTTTGTTTCGCACCGGCGGCGCGCGGCCCTACATTGCCAAAATCCTGGCTGCCGCCCAGGCGGCGGGCGCGCCGATTGCGCTGCAAATGAACGGTCCGCACAACATCATCGCCGGTCGGTGGGACCGCGTTCCCCTGGCGATGATCGAGAAATGGGCGCACGAATATTCTGCACTCAAGGCGTTTTACATCTGCGAGCAGCAGGTGCAGGGCGGCGTCAACAATCCGGAAGTCGCCAGCTACCTGAAACACCTAATTGCTTTGGCCTCGGAGATGGGGCGGCCGGTTTTCTGGGCCGACGCCAATTGGGGAAGGAACATCTGGCTGGAAGTGGAAGCCCACCCGGATTTCCGGAATTTCATGAAGGAACATTACGGCTACGTTTATCCTTTGTGGAAGATGAACGGCGGTGACGCGCCTTACCTTGCACCCGCCGGGCTCCTGGGACTCTGGCTCAGCCATACCGTGGCGGGCTGGGGCGCACAGCCGGAGAGCTACTACTGGACCGAAGCCGGATTCACCACCTTGGGAAATCAGCTCGACTACAAGCAAGGCATCCGCACCGACGCTCCGCCCGTCATCTTTCAGGAACTGGCGCTGCTCGGAGCTTCGGCCGGCGCGCAGATTTATTCCTTTGAGCCCGCGAATGACTATTGGGACCCAAACCCGCCGCACGCCGACCTGGTAAACCTCATCTGGCCGTTCTTCCGAATGTTGGATGACTCGGTGATTCCCACTTTGCCGGAGGTGCAAGCGGCGACAATGGATGAACGGACCGTGGATTCGGCAGATCTGGTTTTTCGCAGCGAATACACCCCATCCATCAAGCAACTCTTTACCCGAACATTGGGAATCGGATATCCCTTTGAAATGGTTCCGGAATCGGGAAGCTGCTATTGGATTCCTTTTCTTCCACCCGCCAGCAACACTTCCGCAAGTAAATTATCCTGCCTGCCTCCCGAACCCGGCAAGGCGGCTGTATTTAAGGCGGGAAAATCGATCTTTGTCTTCAATAGCCGCGTGAACTGGAATGAAGACCAATCATTTTCCCTGAATCTTGCCGGCGCGCACGTATCCGGCGAACTGGGAACAAACGGCTGGGTAACGGTTCGCGAAGAAAATAACCGTCAGGCACGGCTGTGGTTCTTCGCGCGCAAAGGCTCGCATCTGGTGATGGATTTTGACCACCCGGTGGCGTGGCGGGCACTCGATGATGCGGATTCTTACCAGCCTTCTGACGATTCGCAAGGGGAGGCGAAGGGCTGGTCAGGCGCGGTCCGGCACGTCGACTTTGCTGCTGACCAACAAACCTGGGATGTCAGTCTCCGGTTGGCCCCGTGATTTAAATTACTGCGGCTTTTGACCCTTGATGATCCCGGCGCCCTCTTTAATGGTCAAAAACTGGTTGGCTTCAACATTGGAAAACCTCTCCACTTTCCGAGTGGTGGGCCAAGTCACCTCGATCGAATCAATTCGTTGCGTGGTCCCCAGCCCGAAATGCAGGCGCAAATCGCTCTGCGACATCACGCTGGCGCCGGAGTGAACCTCGTCAATCTGCGCGTGCTG
>JASHTZ010000550.1 GCA_030040295.1 Terriglobia bacterium
TTCCCCAGGCGTCCAACGGACTTCATCATGTCCGGAGTGGCTACCACCGCATCAAAATCCATCCAGCCGCCCTGGATTCTCGCCACCAGATCGTCGCCGCCGGATTCATCCGCGCCCGCTTCGCGCCCCTCACGAACCTTGTCGCCGGAGGCGATCACCACCACGCGCTTGGACTTGCCGAGGCCGTGCGGCAGAACCACCGTGCCGCGCACCATCTGGTCCGCGTGCTTGGGGTCAACGCCCAGCCGCATGGCGACTTCCACGGTTTCATCAAACTTCGCGTATGCCGCCTTCTTGATCAGCGGCATAGCGTCCGCCAACAGATAAGCGGGCTTATCCACCAGCTTGGCGGATGCCGTGTATTTCTTTCCCTCTTTAGCCATCCCATTACTCCGTTCGGAAATTCGAAACTCGAAAATCGAAATTCGCACTTAAGGCACGAGTTTCGACTTTCGAGTTTCGCTTTTAACCCTAGCCCGCCACCTCGATGCCAATGCTTCGCGCCGTGCCCTTGATGGTGGCGATTGCCGCGGCCATATCGCGCGCGTTCAGGTCGGGCAATTTCAGCTTGGCGATCTCTTCCACCTGCTTTTCGGTCACTTTCCCGACTTTATTGCGATTGGGCTCGCCTGAGCCCTTGGCAATTCCCGCCGCGCGCTTCAGGAGGACGGAGGCAGGAGGCGTCTTGGTCACGAAAGTGAATGTGCGATCGTGATAGACCGTGATGACCACCGGAATAATCAGCCCTTCCTGGTCCTTCGCGGAGGTTTTGGCGTTGAAGGCCTTGCAAAAATCCATGATGTTCACGCCGTGCTGGCCCAAAGCCGGACCCACGGGCGGAGCAGGAGTGGCCTTCCCCGCCGGGATTTGCAGTTTCACCATCGCGTTGACGCGCTTTGCCATAACTCAATCTCCCAGCTACTGTAGCGGCGCTCTATGAGCACCGTCGGCGGTCGATAGACCGCCGCTACAACCTAGATTTTCTCCACCTGATAAAAGTCCAGCTCCACCGGAGTCTGGCGGCCAAAGATGGTCACCATCACGCGCAAGGTGGAGCGGTCTTCATTGATTTCATCCACGACGCCATTAAAATCCCGGAATGGCCCGTCGGTAATCTTAACGCTTTCACCGCGGTCAAACTTCATTTTGGGTTTGGGATGTTCGGCCGCAACCTCGACGCGGTGGACAATTCGATCGACTTCCTCGGGCGTAAGCGGGCTCGGCCGCTGCCCGGAACCCACAAACCCCGTCACCCGCGGCGTGGAGCGCACCATGTGCCAGGTGTTGTCGTTCATCTCCATCTCTACCAGTACATAGCCCGGGTAGAAGAGTTTGGGGGTCACCACTTTCTTCCCCTGGCGTAATTCGATGACGTCTTCGGTGGGGACCATGATCTCCCCGAACTGGTCGGTGAGACCTTCAGCATCAATCCTGCTCTTCAGGGTTTCAGCAACTTTCTTCTCAAAGCCCGAGTAGGTGTGGAGGATGTACCAATTCTTCGCCATGGGCATCTTTCCCGTGCTAACTTCTTGATCTGTCAATTTTTCACCCATAAGGAAATTAACTCTAACTCCGGTGCATCAGGCGACCCAGCAGCTCCTTCACCACCGTGAACTGAAACACCTGATCGCAAACCCAAAAAAATATGCCGAATAAGAACGTGGTGATAATCACCATCACCGTAGTGCCATAAACTTCCTGGAAGCCCGGCCAGGTCACGCGCTTGGTTTCGACCTTCACCTCGGACACGTACTGCCGAAATTCCTGCCATGCCCCTTTGAGCGACCCTTCGGAGCTTCGTTCCTCCCGACTGACTCTGACCTCTTCACCCATTTCGCTCCCAATCTGCGCGAACGATGATCAGCTCGCCGATGAAAACCCCCGCGCCCGCAATTTTTGGCAGGGGCGGAGGGATTCGAACCCCCATGACCGGTTTTGGAGACCGGCAGATTAGCCGTTAATCTGACGCCCCTAAGCTTCAGCTAATGGCTGACAGCCGACAGTTAAGCCGGCCGCCGGGCCCGTCGCGCGCGCATTCTGTTCTGTAAGCTGTTAGCTGTCAGCTTACTTCACTTCCTTATGGACCGTATGGTGCCGGCACGTGGGGCAGAATTTCTTCAGCTCCAGCCGGTCCTGGTTCTTTTTCTTATTCTTCGTCGAAGAATAATTGCGGTTCTTGCAGTCACCGCACTGTAATGTGATGATTTCTCGCATCGCTCACCAAGTTTTCCTCTCACAACTGACAGCTTACTACCAAAGCCGAGCGTCCCGTTTTGCTGCAAGCTGTCGGCTGTTGGCTGTCAGCTTTATTGAATCACATCCGCCACGGTGCCGGCTCCCACGGTGTGGCCGCCTTCGCGGATGGCGAAGCGCAGGCCTTTTTCCATGGCAATCGGCGTGATCAATTCGATCGCCAGGTTCACGTTGTCGCCGGGCATCACCATTTCCGTGCCCTGCGGCAGCGTCGCCACTCCCGTCACGTCCGTCGTGCGGAAATAGAACTGCGGACGGTAGCCGTTGAAGAACGGCGTATGCCGCCCCCCCTCTTCCTTCGTCAAAATATACACCGAGGCATTGAACTTCGTGTGCGGCGTAATCGACCCGGGCTTCGACAGCACCATGCCCCGCTCCACATCGTCCTTTTCCGTCCCCCGCAGCAGCACTCCGATGTTGTCTCCCGCCTGCCCCTCGTCCA
>JASHTZ010000551.1 GCA_030040295.1 Terriglobia bacterium
GCATTGCAGCCCGCGGCCAGAGCAATTTCGAAGTGATAGTTGGGATCGTATGCCGGGGGATTTACGGCGAAGCTGCGCGCCGGACCGTGCTCGAATCCCTGGTCAACCGGCAGAATCACAAATTTCCCCGTGCCCGCCAGCCTTCCCGTGTTCATCAGGCGCGCCAGGTTGGTCTTCACGCCCGGATTATCACTCTCATACCAGCTCAAGATTTCCTTCACGCGAGCGGTGTTGCCCGCGGAGAATTTGCCAGGAGATGCGCTCGGTGTCGCTGTGGCCATGTTTTGAACCTCCAAAAATAAATTGCCGATGTTTGTGTCCAGCTATTGATTATGAATTCGGGTCCAAAGGCGCGCAAGAAGAAATTTCCCTGTAACTCAGGGCAATCAGACCGGCTTACGGTTGTATCGCGGGCTCAGTGCACTTCGCGGAGGCGGGGCCGTGGGCGGTCATTTTTCTGCCAATGGAGGCTTCGGCCTGGGCTTCGGTCATGGGGGACAATTGGAAGTGAATTTTCTTGCCGAGGCGTAAGGCGTCGATACGGAGTGGCGCGGGCGTTGACGGGTTTAGAATTTTTTCCATCTGTTCGCGGGTAATTTGCTTTGTGCGCTGGCCGTTCACCGAGACAATCGTATCGCCCACGTACATTCCCGCCGCGAAGGCGGCGGAAGGATAGGTGACCTCCCTCACGACCATTTCCTGCGCGTTGCCGGGGTTTACGAGTTGGATCCCGAGCGTTAAATCACTCGGGCGTTTGGGATGCATCTCCTGACTATAGTACGCAAGATTTGCAGACTTCTCCGTCTCGATCTTCATGGTCTGTTCCGCGCTGCCCCTTCGGATACGCAAATTGATTTCGCGCGCGTGGTCGTCTGGCTTCAGCACAAGATCGTTAAGCTGCCCCGCGCTGAGACCTGACACCGAATGGCCGTCTACTTCCAGAATCTCATCTCCGGGAAGCAAGCCGGCCTTGACCGCTGGGAAAGTGGGTAAAACAAGGTACACAAGAACCTGGTCCGGGTGCTGGAGAATCGCGGCCATGAAACCAGGACGGTAAGCCGAGGTAGTAAAGTGTACGCGCTCGGCGAGCCTTGCGGACATGGGATCGTTCAGAACCTGGTCGAGGCGTTCAAATTGACCTTCGTCAGTCGCGACAGGTACCCATTGTGAGCCAGCCAGTTTGAATCCATTCCGTCTGGCCAGCGCCAGCTCGAATTCCATGAATGCTTGCAACTCTTCCAGACTCTCGCCGGTTGGAACCAGCATCAGCCGATTTTCATAAGGAAAAATCGGCAAGTGCACCCATTTCTCCTTGCTCAGCGCCGCGAGTTGGGTTTCCTTGACGCGATCGATATGGAAATTAAGAATCTGGTCGCCACGGGTGATTCTTAAATCCACGGGTGCGGGTTTCTCGGAGACAACCGGCTTGAGGATATCTTCGAACCCTAGCACGGATATGGGTGTACCATTGATGGAAATGACCTTATCACCCGGGCAGACGCCCGCTTGATCCGCAGGCCCCGATGGCCATGCGCGTAGGACAAGCAAGCTTCCTTCCGGCCCACTGCTTACGATGATTCCCGGCACGTATGGGTCGCACATACCGAAGTAAGAAGGCGCTTCGCAAGGGGCGGTGGGCGCTGCTGTCTCCTGGCAAAAAGGCGGAGAGCACGGAGCTAAAATCACTACCGCGGCCATTGCCAATGTTTGCTTCATCGTCATGGACATTCGCCGTAGCATGGGCGTGCCGTGGCATGGCCATCCTGGCCGTGCGCATGGGCTGGAAGCCCATGCCACAAGCTGGCGCTACTTTATCCCCACCACCATTGAATCAGGCCCCGCCAGCCGCTCGACGCGGGTCTCGCGGAAGCCCACTTCCTTCATCCACGCCATGCAATCCGCTCCGGTGTAATCGAAACCGCCGGGAGTCTCTATCAGCATGTTCAGGCTCATCATCAGGCCAAAGGCGTTCTGCGATCGGTCGTCGTCAATGACCGCGTCATACGCCACCACGGCGCCGCCCGTTGATAGGGCTTCATAGGCTTTATGCAGCAGCATCTTCTTTTCCTCCAGGTTCCAGTCGTGGAGGATATGGCCCAGGGTGATAACGTCGGCCTTGGGAAGCGGGTCTTCGAAAAAATTACCGTTTTGAAAGCGCAGATGTTGACTGAGCCCATGCTGTTCGACGTACTCCTCGAAAATCGGCCCGACTTCGGCAAGGTCGAACCCAATTCCAGAAAGATGCGGATTGGCGAGAGCGATTTGCACCGCCAGGTCGCCCTGTGCCGCGCCAATGTCCGCAAATGTGCGGTACTGCTTCCAGGAGATTTTCTGCGCAATGGCCGTGTTGCTGCCGTGGCTGATGCCGGTCATCGCCGCCAGAAAGCTCTTCAGGCGCGCGGGGTCGGCGTAGAGCGCTGCGAAGGGCGATTGGTCGCCCGCGTCCCTGGCTTCGTTCTGCTGCTTGCCGGTGCGCAGCCCTTCTGTCAGGTGGCTCCAGTGAAGGTAGAGGCGCTGGTTGGCCATTTCCAGAACTCCGCCAATGTAGCTGGATTTGTGCCGGTCCAGGTAGAAATCGGTAGCGGGCGAGTTGGCGTATTTCCCTCCGTCGCGGCGCAGGAACCCGAGCGCCACGAGTGTATCGAGAAAATCCCGCGCGGATCGCGGGTGCAGCCCCAGGCGGCCGCGCAGTGATTCCAAATCCTCCGGCTGCTTCGCAAGTTCGGTGAAGACGCCCATCTCCACTGCACTCAACAGTGTCTTGGAGGCCCAGAAGCCCAGGCCGACTTGCATGATCATGTCGGGGCTCGGCGGATTCGTGGACATTTCGGATCTCCTTCGCTTCACAAAAGATTGTACGCGGCCATCACGAGTGTTTCTGCGGCTGCGGGCATTATAGCCCACGGGGTGAAGGTTCGAGGCCGCAAAAGTTTCACGTGGCTTGGGACGCGAGGAATTTTCCCGTGTGCTGAGGTTATGGAGATCAACGTTCCACCTGACCTGGATACCCTGATCAAGAAACGCCTGGCAAGCGGCGGATACGGAAATGCCGAAGACGTCTTGCGCCGCGCGCTGGTGGCTCAGGATGCTGAGGAAAGCCGGACCGAGGGGGTTCTCCGTGGCAAGAGAGACCTGCGACGTGGGCTGAAAGAGCGTGAGTGAAGGGCGGCGAGCCTGAAAATTCGACGAAATGGGGAGTTTTTCTCCGTGCGCCGAGACGTAGCGCGCGTTTTCATGCCGCGGTTGAGGGCAGGCGCGTTATAACCTATCCGTAATTGTCTCACTTCCGCTGTCGCCAATCGACCGCTGCGGGGGTATAATTCCCGCGGAACTTGGAGAGGGGGGCATTATGGAATCGGAAGTCAATCGCAGGGAATTCATCAAAACCAGCGCAAAAACCGGAGCCGGACTCGCGGCCCTGGGGAGCATCAATTTCTTGACCAAACCGGAGCGAGTTTTTGGCGCCAATGACCGCGTGCGCATCGCGGTGGTGGGGCTGCACGGGCAAGGGTGGGCGCATGTGCGGCAATATTCCAAAATGGACGATGTGGAAATCGCCGCGGTGTGCGACGTGGATGAAAACGTCACCAGCCAGCGCCTGGGCGAAATGGAAAAAATGAATATTCCCAAACCCGCCACCTACGTCGACCTGCGCAAGCTGCTGGATGACAAATCCATTGACGCGATTTCCATCGCCACACCCAACCACTGGCACTCGCTGCAAGCGATTTGGGGTTGCCAGGCGGGCAAGGACGTTTACGTCGAAAAACCCATGTGCCACAACATGTGGGAAGGGCAGCAAGTGGTGCGCGCCGCGCAGAAATACGATCGCGTGGTTCAGCACGGCACCAACAGCCGCTCCGGCGCCGCGATTATCGAGGGCGTACAGAGGATGCGCGACGGTTTAGTCGGCGACGTCTATCTTTCGCGCGGGCTGTGCTACAAGTGGCGGAACACCATCGGAAAAGCTCCCGTGGAGCCCGTGCCCGCTGGCTTCCACTTCGATCTGTGGACCGGCCCTGCGCCCATGAAGCCCTTCACCAGAAATCGCTACCACTACAACTGGCACTGGGTGTGGGACACGGGAAACGGCGACTTCGGCAACCAGGGCATCCATGAGCTGGACGTGGCACGCTGGGGACTGGGCGTGAAATATCCCAACCGCATCGCCGCCATCGGCGCGCACGTGATGTTTGATGACGATCAGACCACACCCAACGTTTTGAACGTCGCCTACTACTACGACGATATGCCCGACGGCAAGAAGCGCATTTTGGAATTCGAAGTCCGGCACTGGTGCACCAACCATGAAGCGCAAATCGGCTCGCCGCAATTCGGTGGAGGCGATGTGCCCGCAGCGGAAGGCAACGCGGCAGAGAAAAAAGGGCCAAAAAACACCATCGGCAATATCTTCTACGGTTCAAAGGGCTATCTGGCTATGAATGGCTACGACAGCTACAAGTCCTGGATCGGGGAGGAACAGGAGCCGGGACCGCATGCGGAGGCGGGGGGCAACAACTGGGCCAACTTCATTGCCTGCGTGAAGAGCCGCAAAAAAGAGGAGTTGAACGCGCCGATTGAAGAAGGCTTGATCTCCTGCTCGCTGCTCCACCTGGGCAACGCCTCGCACCGCGTGGGCCGTGCTTTGCATTTCGATCCTGTGAAGTTGGAAGTCATCGGCGACCGGGAAGCCTCGCTCATTCTTCGCGACGGCGACCGCGGCTACCGCAAGCCTTACGTGGTGCCGGAGAAGGTTTAAGGCCATGCAGTCCACCGCCCCGCTGCACGTCCTGCCTGGGGCTTTCCGTTGGGGCGGCGTTCATTGAGCGCCGCCTTAACGGGATATCCTCATCCCTTGACGGATTTTTTGCGGCTGTAGCCGAAGAGAAACAGCACACTCCATATCACCAGGACTGTAATCAGGCCGCGACCGAATTCTGCCGTTTCTTTCTTCATAAATGGATAAACTCGCAAGCCGGCTGCCAAACCCTTCGGCGATTATGAAATCACAAGGTTTCAACAGATTAACGGGACTGCTTCACAGTGCGCAAATTCCGCGGCAGCCCGACGATTTTTCACGAGGCGTGTAGAAAACGCCGGTAGGGAGGCACCTGTAGCGCGGCTGTCCACAGCCGCGTAATTGTCGCGGGTGGGGACACCCGCGCCACAAAATTCAGATTGTGACGCCGCTTGCTTGACTTCCAGATTTTGCCGCCGTACTCTCATGCTTTCGAAATTGCCTGCGAGGCCGTTGACAAGGTCTCTCCAACCCTTCCTCTATGGAGGCGGCGATGAGTCTCCTAAAGTTAGCCAGTTTTCCACCCGCTACAGTTTCACCCGGCGCAAGTGTTCTGGAGGCCGTGGAAGTGATGGCAGAGCACGCCGTGGGAGCAGTCGCCGTTGTGGAGCACGGCATCCTGCACGGCATTTTTACTGAGCGTGACGTGATGCTGCGCGTGGTGCTGCGCCAGCTCTCTCCGAAGGACACGCGCGTGCGCGAAGTGATGACTGCCCCCGTCGAAACCATCACCGACGACACGAGCGAGGAGGACGCGCTGGTCCACATGGTGGAGCGGCACGTTCGCCACCTGCCCATCGTCAACACTGACGGCCAGCTCACCGCCATGCTCTCCATCCGCAATCTGCTCGAGCATCGCGTGGACGAGCTGGCGCGCGAGCTCCATTCGCTCGATCAATATCTTTCCAACGACGGACCCGGCGGCTGAGCGTTAGCTCTCACCCATCAAACTTCCAGACCGGCGATAGGCATTCAGGATGTCGGGAAGCCCGATCACTCCTTCGAGCCGGTCCAAATCGGCGCGGCTGAGGACGGGCAGAACCGGCCAGTCGCCCAGGCGGCGCAGCGCTTCGTC
>JASHTZ010000552.1 GCA_030040295.1 Terriglobia bacterium
AGCAGGACCTGCTGGATATCGAGGACCTGGTGAACCAGCACGTGCTGGCCAATGAAGAGATGCAGACCCAGGTGATGGACATTGACGCGGCGGTTGCCACGGGCGCGATGGCGCTGTTTGGCGAAAAGTACGGCGACCGCGTACGGGTGGTTTCCGTGGGCAACGGAAGCTACTCGCGTGAGCTATGCGGCGGCACGCACGTTCGGCGGACGGGTGATATCGGCTTGTTTAAAATCACCTCGGAGAGCAGCGTGGCCGCTGGCACGCGTCGCATCGAGGCGTTAACTGGAACAGCAGTTATAAATTACTTGCGGCAGGAGAGTAACACCCTCGGGCGAGCCTCCGTGGCACTTCGTGTCAAGCCCGACGAGATCATCCCAGCCATTGAAAAGCTTACCGAAAATGAAAAGAAGCTCCGTAAGGAACTGGAAGCCCAGCAGATGAAGCGCGCGGCTTCCGCAGCCGGCGACCTGGCGCAGCAAGCCCGCGAGATTAAAGGCGTGCGCGTGGTCGCGGCGCGCGTCGAGGTGACGGACCGCGCTGCCATGCGCCAGATGGTGGATGATTTGCGCGCCAAGCTCCAGTCCGGCGTCATTGTTTTAGGAAGCATTTCGGACGGCCGGGTTTCCCTCATCGCCGCCGTCACCAAAGACCTGACTGCGAAGCTCGACGCCGGCAAAATTGTGAAGCAAGCGGCAACCTACGTTGAAGGCTCAGGTGGCGGCCGCAAAGACCTGGCGGAAGCCGGCGGCAAGAATCCCGCGAAGCTTGATGAGTCCCTACAAGCAATCCCCGCCATCATTGAGCAGATGGTTTGACTCCGTCGAATATCAATTCTCAGCGTCCGAATACTGAGCATTGTCAGGGAAGGCGCGCAGTTGTATATTACTCGCCGTCCTGACAATCGGGCGAACGCATTGAAATACAAAATGGGGGTTGGGGATGAGGCGATTCAGCTTTGCCTTCGCGTTCCTCTTCTTGGTTTTCTCCGGCATGAACGTAAAAGCCCAGGCTCCGGCGGCTTTCCGGGTGCTGCTTGGCGTTACCGATACAGGCTCCACGCGCTGGGATGGATCGTTCAAGGTCACGCAAGCGGGCCAGTACAGTCTGGAGCCGTGGCGATTCGAAGGCATCGACAACATTTACGGCGAACTCTTTCACATTTCCACCCACACGGGATATATGGGCTCACCCACGTTCGCCAATGGTTTCATTATTTCCGCCACGGCAGTCGAAGATTCCAGCACCTTCAGCTTCTCAACTGCGCAGGGAAATTTCAGTTTCCGCGCTTCCGAGGTTCCATACGGGGGGGGAATTTACGAACTGGGCGGCAAAGTCTATGTCGATCGCGTGCCCGTGACGCATCAGCTTACCGACACACCTGAGGAGGAGGATTATCCCGCGCTTGCGGCCGGTGCGAACGGTGAGATCTGGCTGGCATACGTGCAATTTCATCACAGCCCGGATGCTGATCAGATTCGCGCGAATCCTCCCGAAATGCCCACAGACTTCAAATTGTATGCGGAGCCGACGGGGGGCGACCAAATTTGGGCAAGGAAGTACTCTGGAGGAAGCTGGGGTGAGAATATCGCCGTGACTCCGGCGGGAGGAGACTGCTACAAGGTCGCAGTCGCTGTGGACGGCAGCGGCAAATCGTGGGTAATCTGGTCGCAAAACCACGGCGGGAATTTTGATATCTTTGCGCGGCCCGTGAGCGCCTCCGGAGCCGGCGAGCAGGTGCAAATTTCCAGCGAGGCGGGCGCGGACATTGACCCCGTTGCCGCCACCGACGCGAACGGCAAAGTTTGGATTGCCTGGCAAGGGTGGCGGGACGGCGTGGCGGCTATTTACACTTCGCATCAGGAGGGCAAGGGATTTTCCAAGCCGGCGAAGATTTCCAATTCCCACCAGGACGAGTGGGACCCGGCAATTGCCGCAGACAAATCCGGCCGCGTGGCCGTAGCCTGGGATTCCTATCGCAACGGCAACTACGATGTTTACGCGCGGACTTATTCCGCGAATTCCTGGGGCGATGAAATTCCCATTGCCGCGACGGCGGAATATGAAGCCTACCCGTCAATTGCCTTCGATGGGACGGGCCGGCTTTGGATTGCTTACGAAGAGGGCAGCCGAAACTGGGGCAAGGATTTCGGCGCTTATGACAGTACGGGGAACGCGCTTTATCAGGGACGGTTCGTTCGATTAAAGGGGTTGGAACCCAATGGCAGCTTCGTGAATCTGGACGCTTCGCTGGATACAGTGCTGGTGGGCGCCCCCAATTCGCATGCAGACCGCCCGGGAAGTCAGGTGGATTCGGAGCCCTTGGATCCAAGACCCAGCATCGCTGAGCATCGCGCTCCCGATGCGCATCTCCTGGATAATTATCCCAGGTCGGCCCACAACACGCTGCCCCGCCTGGCTGTGGATGGCTCGGGGCGCGTCTGGCTGGCTTTTCGCACGCCTCACCCCAACTGGCGTACTTCTATCGGAACTGTCTGGCACGAGTATCTTGTTTCATTTGACGGCAAGGCATGGACTCAACCCATTTTCCTGGACCACTCCGATAATCTGCTGGACAACCGGCCCGCACTGGCCTTGGCCGGTAGCGGCAAATTGCTGATTGTGAATTCCTCGGACGGCCGCCGCGATTCGAGTCCGGCCAAGACATCGTCAAACTCGGGCGCCAAATTCCCACACGACCCATACAACAACGACCTTTGGAGCCAGGAAGTGGATTTAGGGCCGGCGACGCGGGCCATTCCGGTGGTTGCCGCGGCCCCCATGCCTTCGCCCGCGAACACCATTGACCGTGTGCGTGTGGCGGCAATCCAGGCGATCCACGAGTATCGAGGGGGTCCTGAAAAAAATCTGCGCATCGTGCGGGGAGAATTTCACCGCCACAGTGAACTCTCATTCGATGGCGGCAATGACGGCACGCTCTTCGATCAATATCGATACATCCGTGACGCGGTGGACTTGGATTGGGTAGGCTGCTGCGACCACGATAACGGCATGGGACGCGAATATCCGTGGTGGATCACGCAAAAACTCACCGATGTCTTCTACGCCCCCGGCAAGTTCTCGCCCATGTTCTCTTACGAGCGCAGCGTGGCCTACCCCGACGGCCATCGCAACGTAATCTTTGCGGAGCGCGGAATCCATACCCTTCCACGTTTGTACCCTTCCAAGCTGGCGACCGCCGCCGAAGAAAATCTCGTCGAGCATACGCCCGATACGCAGATGCTTTATGCCTACCTGAAACAGTTCGATGGCATCGTGGGCTCGCACACCAGCGCCACAGGAATGGGGACGGATTGGCGCGACAATGATCCAACGAGCGAACCGGTCGTGGAAATTTATCAGGGCCTTCGCCAAGATTACGAAATGCCCGGCTCTCCGCGCGCCAACAGCCAAGATGACTCAATCGGGGGGTGGCGGCCGAAAGGTTATGTAAGCCTTGCACTGGCCAAAGGTTATCGCCTGGGGTTTGAGGCCAGCTCAGACCACGTTTCCACGCACATGGGTTACGCGAATCTCTACGTTAAAGACTTGAATCGTGAAAATGTTTTAGAGGCCCTGAAGAAACGCCACGTTTACGCAGCCACCGATGAAATCCTTGCTGACGTTGAAAGCGGAACGCATATGATGGGAGATGAGTTTTCCTCCACTGAACCGCCCACGCTGCGGATCAAACTCCGCGGCACCTCCAAATTCGCCAAGGTCACCATCATTCGCGACGGGAAGCTTGTTTATTCCAGCTCGCCGTACACGCAGGAAGTGGATTTTTCCTGGCGGGATAACCAACCCCAACGGGATAAGACGAGTTATTACTACGTTCGCGGCGAACAGGATGATGGTGAGATCGTCTGGGTCTCGCCGATGTGGATCAAGTACACCGGGAATTGAGTGACATGCAGGAAGCCTGGAGAGAACGGATAGTTTATTACGCGTTCGCGGCCG
>JASHTZ010000553.1 GCA_030040295.1 Terriglobia bacterium
CCCTTTAGGCTTTCAATAACTTTTCCCTTTTTCGTAACTCCTACTTTTGGAAGCACAACCATTTCCCGATCCGGCTGGAGACATCGCGCTGGTCGGTCCTTCACAGGGGTCTGACCACTACCGCTAAACAACCCCTCACCCTATCACCCCTTCTCCCCTCTTCCCTCTCCCCTGGGGAGAGGGAAGAGGGGGACGGGAGTTGGGGTAAGGGGTCCATTCACAAAGGCTGCGCCGTGCTTATCACTCAGCGCCCGCCGCGGCCTTTCGATGCAATTCCTGCAAGCTTGCCACTTGCACCTTTCCCTGCTGCGTGGCGTGGATGCCCTGAATCGCCGCATCGGCGGCAGAGAGCGTGGTGATACAGGTGACGCCGTGTTGCACCGCGGCGCGGCGGATGGCCTTGTCATCAAAGCGCGACTTCCTGCCCAGCGGCGTGTTGATGATCAGATCGATCTCCGCGCTCTTAATGCGGTCCACAATGTTGGGCCGCGCTTCATTCACCTTGAACACCTTCTCCACCTTGATGCCCGCAGCGCGCAGCGCCGCCGCCGTGCCGCGCGTGGCAACAAGCTGGAAGCCCAGCTTCTCCAGCTCGCGCGCGATGGGGATGACTCCCGGCTTGTCGTGATCGTTCACGGAGATGAATACGCGTCCGCGCGTCGGAATCCGCTGGCGCGCGCCAAGTTGGGCCTTTGCAAACGCCAGGCCGAAGCTGTCCGCCACGCCCATCACCTCGCCCGTGGACTTCATCTCCGGGCCTAGGATGGTATCCACGCCCGGCAGTTTCTGGAACGGAAACACCGGCGACTTGACGAAGGAATGGCTCGCGGGCAGTTCCGAGGGCAGGCCGAACTCCGCGAGCTTGCGGCCAATCATCAGCCGCGCGGCGATTTTGGCGAGTGGAAATCCGGTAGCTTTGCTGACGTAGGGCACAGTCCGGGAAGCGCGTGGGTTTACTTCCAGCACGTAAACCTTGCCATTTTGAATTGCGTATTGCACGTTCATCAGGCCCACGACCTTCAGCTCGAGCGCAAGGCGGACCGTGTACTGCCGCAGGGTTTCTCGCTGGTCCGCGGGGATGCTGACGGAAGGCAGAACGCAGGAACTGTCACCTGAGTGGATGCCCGCTTCCTCAATGTGCTGCATGATGCCTGCCACGACCACAGTCGTGCCGTCAGCGAGAGCGTCCACGTCCACTTCCGTGGCGTTTTCAAGGAATCGGTCGACCAGAATGGGAAACGCCCGCTGCAACTCCTCCGCCCGCTGGACATATTCGCGCAGCGTGGCTTCGTCGTAGGCGATTACCATGGCCCGGCCGCCCAACACGTAAGACGGCCGCACCAGCACGGGATAGCCGATGCGTGCAGCAATGGCGAGCGCTTCATCTACATTCATCGCCGCGCCGTTCTCGGGCTGGGGGATTTGGAGGTCGGCCAGCAATTTGCCGAAACGCTTGCGGTCTTCGGCCAAGTCGATGGATTCGGGTGACGTTCCGACAATGGGCACGCCCGCCGCCTTAAGCTGTCGAGCCAGATTCAGCGGAGTCTGCCCTCCGAATTGCACGATCACGCCCGCCGGCTTCTCCTCCTCGACGATGGCCATCACGTCTTCGAAGGTGAGCGGTTCAAAGTAGAGCCGGTCGGAAGTGTCGTAATCAGTCGAGACCGTTTCAGGGTTGCAATTTACCATAATGGTCTCAAAACCCTCTTCCTTGAGAGCGTAGGAGGCGTGCACGCAGCAATAATCGAACTCAATTCCCTGCCCGATGCGGTTCGGCCCGCTGCCCAGGATCATGATCTTGCGGCGCCCCGTGGGCTCGGCTTCGTCCTCAGCCTCGTAGGTCGAATAGAGGTAGGGCGTGTAGGATTCGAATTCCGCCGCGCAGGTATCGACGCGCTTGAAAACCGGCCGGACGCTGAGCTGAGCGCGGCGCCGGCGAACGTCTTCGCCGCTCACGCCCCACACTTCGCCGAGCGCCGGGTCCGAAAACCCATATTGCTTGGCGAGGTGCAGCACCGGCGCAGGTACGTTTTCAGGCGTGAAACGCTTGAGCTCCGCCTTCACCTCAAGAATTTGCTGCAGTTGGTCGAGAAACCATGGATCGATGCGCGTGATCTCGTACAGCAGGTCGCGCGTGTAACCAATTTCAATGGCGTGGAGCAGGTCCCAAAGGCGCTCAGGATGCGGCGTGGCGAGGCGGCGCTCGAGTTCAGCCGGATCGCTGGGTGACACGGGCGTCTTGCGTCCGGTTTCAAGCGACCGGAGGCCCTTCATCAGCGCTTCCTTGAACGTGCGGCCAATCGCCATTACTTCGCCGACGGACTTCATCTGCGGGCCGAGCGTGTGATCCGAGTCGGGGAACTTCTCCTGCGCCCACTTGGGAATCTTGGCGACCACGTAATCGATAGTTGGCTCGAAGCACGAGGGAGTTTTCTTTGTGATGTCGTTGGGAATTTCATCGAGCGTGTAACCCACCGCCAGGCGCGCGGCGATCTTGGCGATCGGGAAGCCCGTAGCTTTCGACGCCAGCGCGGAGCTGCGCGAGACGCGCGGGTTCATTTCGATTACCACCATGCGGCCGGTTTCGGGACTTACGGCGAACTGAATGTTGGAGCCACCCGTTTCCACACCCACGGCGCGAATCACCTTGAACGCCGCGTCGCGCATGCGCTGGTATTCCTTGTCGGTCAGCGTCTGCACCGGAGCCACGGTGATGGAGTCGCCCGTGTGTACGCCCATGGGGTCGACGTTTTCAATCGAGCAGACCACCACGGCATTGTCCCGATGGTCGCGCATGACTTCCAGCTCGAATTCTTTCCAACCGACGACGGATTCTTCAATCAGCACTTCATGAACGGGGCTGAGCTCGACGCCGTTGCGAACCTTCTCCTCCAGCTCCTCGCGATTGTACGCCATGCCCGCCCCGGTTCCGCCTAAGGTGAACGACGGGCGAATGATGAGCGGGAGGCCGGCCTCCTCGGAGAATCGCAGCGCCGCCTCTTCCGCTTCGCGAATCGCCAGCCGGTCGCCCGAGCCGCGCTGGGCCTTTACCAGAACACTCTTGGGCACGTCGAGCCCCACTTGCAGCATGGCATCTTTGAACCACAGGCGATCTTCCGCCATCTTGATGGCCTTGAGCGATGCGCCGATAAGTTGCACGTTGTACTTATCGAGAATGCCGCTTTCCGCGAGCTCAACGGAAAGGTTTAGAGCCGTCTGCCCGCCCACGGTGGGCAGCACCGCGTCAGGCTTTTCGCGCGCAATGATGGCTTCCAGATACTCGGCGGTGAGCGGCTCGACGTAGGTCGCGTCGGCAAACTCCGGGTCGGTCATGATTGTGGCGGGATTCGAGTTCACCAGCACCACTTCATAGCCCTCGGCCTTCAGCGCCTTGCAAGCCTGCGTGCCCGAATAGTCAAACTCGCAAGCCTGCCCGATGATGATGGGCCCGGAACCGATGATCAGGATTTTGCGAAGGTCAGTGCGTTTGGGCATGTCCCGTCAAACATTCCATCTTCAGCTTGCTTGCGAAGTACATCGCAATCCTCCGAGGAGGTTGGCGAGCAAAAGGTAGTTGCTAATCCGGCCTTTGTTGGGCGCCATGAACCACCGAATTGATCAAGATCTCGTCCTCTTTGACTCGATAGATCACAATGAAAGGAGTGCCAGCAACCACGAACTCACGAGAGCCCTCACGCCCCGGTTTTCCGAGATGTGGGAAATGCCCCAATCTCTCGACGGCGGCGACAAGCCGAGTAATTATTCGCTCCGCAGCCGCAGGGCTATCGAGTGCGATATAGCGCCAAATCTCGTGAATTTGACGCCTGGATTCAGGCGCCCAGGTTATCTTCATGAGATGGGTTCGTCATGGACTTTGCCACATACGCATTTTGGGGGCGGCAGTTCGTGGTCTGACCCCAGGGAAAGCAACCACGCCTTCATCGATTCGTGCGGGATGTAATGCCCCGCATCCAGTTCCCCAATTCCCCGGCGGATGGACTCAAGTTGGCGCTGCTGTTCCTGAACGTAGATCGTAATGGCGTCAGCAACGAGGAAGTTAGCGCTCCGCCCCGTAGACTTCGACAGACGATTTAGCTGGCGTTTAACGGTTGGAGTCAACCGAACACTCACCGTTGAGCTGCGTGTGTTAGCCATGAGCACATTTTAGCGCATTCGTGAACTCTCGTCAAAGAATCCGGAACTACCTCCTTCTACTTCTTGAACTCCGTCATCATTCCTACAAACTGCGTAAAGAGATAGGCCGAATCATGCGGCCCCGGCGACGCCTCGGGATGATACTGCACGCTGAACAGCGGCATGGTGCGGTGCCGCAGGCCTTCCAGCGTATCATCGTTCAGATTCTTATGGGTCAGCAGCACCTCACTGGCTTTTAAAGAATCCGGGTCGACGGCGAAACCGTGGTTCTGAGCGGTGATCTCCACCTTCTGTGTCTCGAGGTTCAGGATCGGGTGATTGCCGCCATGGTGGCCGAACTTGAGCTTATAAGTTTTCCCTCCCAGCGCCAGGCCGATGATCTGGTGGCCCAGGCAGATTCCGAAGATGGGCACACGGCCCATCAGGTCGCGCACGGCCTGCGCCGCGTAATCGACGGGTTCGGGGTCGCCGGGACCGTTCGAGAGAAAAACGCCATCGGGCTTGAGGTTCATTACGTCCGTCGCACTGGTCTTGGCCGGGACGACGGTAACGTGGCAACCCACATCCACCAGGCGGCGCAGGATATTCTGCTTGATGCCGTAATCAAACGCCACAACGTGGAATCGGGCGGCGGGGACCGCGCCGTCGTCACCCGCCAGGATGTGCGGCGAGGGTTCATTCCAACGATAGCTTGAGGCGGTGGTGACGCGGCTGGCCAGATCGAGCCCCACCATGCTGGGTGAAGCCTTGGCGCGGGCCACCAGGCTCTCCGCGTCGGCGGGTTTGGTGGAGAGGACGCCGCGCATCGCGCCGTGCTTGCGCAGATGACGCACCAGCGCGCGCGTATCGATATGCGAGATGGCCGGAATGCCGTGGCCGTCAAGAAAGTCGGAAATCTCCTCCTGCGAGCGCCAGTTGCTGGCCAACTCGGAAACTTCCCGCACCACCAGGCCTTCCGCATAGGGCCGTGTGGACTCGCCATCCAGCAGGTTCGTTCCGTAGTTCCCGATGTGGGGATAAGTGAGAATGACGATCTGGCCGGAATACGACGGGTCGGTAAGGATTTCCTGGTACCCGGAAAGAGAAGTGTTGAAGACGACCTCGCCAAAGCGCTCACTGGAGGCGCCGAAGCCGCGCCCCCGGAAGACCCTGCCGTCCTCTAAGGCGAGAATTGCGTCCATTCACACTCCTTGTTCAAAACACCGAAACATGAAATTCGAAGCTGGAAACTCGCCCCGCGCGTCCCGCGCCGCAAGTATCGAATTTCGAATTTCGAGTTTCGAGCTTCGATCACTGGATCACCTGATCAGCCGATCACCCGATTATTTCACCCATCCCAACTGGCCCAGCGGCCAATAGACCAGCACCGCCTTGCCGTA
>JASHTZ010000554.1 GCA_030040295.1 Terriglobia bacterium
GCACCGATTGCCACGTCGCGCACCTGGTGCAGGAAGTCAAGAATGCACCGACCGCCGGTCCGCAGCTCCCGCAGGCGGCCTTCTCCCAAACTCCGGAGCTTCCCGAAACCGCGCGCTGGCTGCACAACAGCCTGCTGAAGGCTCCCGAGCCGGGCCTGTGCTTCACCTGCCACGGCAACGTGCAGGCGCAGTTCGCCATGCCCGTCCACCATCGCGTACCCGAGGGATTGATGAAGTGCACGGACTGCCACAACCCGCACGGCAGCGGGAATCGGGCCAGCCTGAACGCCACGAATTGGGAAACCTGCGTCAAGTGCCACGTGGAAAAACGCGGTCCTTACGTTTATGAGCACGCCGCCGTGCGCGTGGAAGGTTGCGTGGTGTGCCACAGCCCGCACGGCAACACCAACCACTTTATGCTGGTGCGGCGCGAGGGCCGGACGCTCTGCCTGCAATGCCACACGGGGTTCCACAGTGAGGCGCAGGTGCCGCACTCGCGCCTGGGATTCCAGACCAGTGGCGAATGCACCCGCTGCCACGTGTCGATCCATGGCTCGGACCTTGATCCGAACTTCTTGCGGTGAAGGAAGACGTGATGCGAAGGCGAATTGACGAGGGGCGAAGGACCAAGAGCGACCTGGAAAGGCCGCAGCACGCCGGCGAAGCAGCAAACTCCGGACGCGCCCCTCGCCCATCGATAACTTCGGTTCGACGGTGGGCGTGGGTGCTCGCTTGCGCAGCGGTGCTGATTCTGGGCAGCGGAAATCTGCGGGCGCAGGATAATGGCGGCGCTCCACTCACCTGGGCGGGGTTCGATACCCAGGGTTCAGCCACGGTCGGTTTCCGCTTTGACGATGTGAAGGGCTATTTGCCCATGTTCCAGGAGCTTTCCGATTTGAACCACGGATTTCGTCTGATGGATTTCAACATGTTCGGCGAGGCGGCGAAGGGAGCGAATCCGTTTGCGGACAGCTATTCGCTCTCTGTGGCGGGCCTGGGCGGCGAGCCATTTGAAGTTGGGCAGCTAACCGTCAAGAAAGACCATCTTTACGACTTCCGCGCAAATTGGCGGCAAAGCTACTTCTATTCCAACCCCAATGACAACGTGGTGCTGCCCATTGCTCCCCTGGTGGGGGTCACCACGGGCCTTACCGACAATCATGCCTGGGGAACGGTGCGCAAACTCGGCTCTGCGGACCTGACCCTGCACGCCACCAACAATTTGCGCTTCAATTTCGATTTTTACCACACCACCGACAGCGGGCCGACCTTCACAACCGAGTCTCTCGACTTCTTCGATTCGCCTACGTATTGGGGAACGTTTGCACGCGCCAATCCTTATTACCTCTACGCGCCCATTGAGGATGACGCCAACCGCCTCAGCGGAGGAATCGACTATACTCTGCGCTCCTGGACGTTCCATTACCACGTTGGCTATCAGACCTTTACCGAAAACGTCAACCTTTCGAACGTCAGCTCTCCGGAACTGAGCATCGACCCCGTTGCGTCTTCAACCCAAGAGCCGCTCACCAACCTTTCGCAGTCGGAATACCGCAAACTCACCACGCCCATCAGTGAGTTCACCTTCACCGGCAAGCCGCTGGCGAAGTTCGAATGGCGAGGCGGTTACACCTTTTACCGCTACCAGGGGCCTGCCACCTTCACTCAGGCTTACAATGGAATTGCACCCAACAGCTCCGGCGTGAATGCGCCCTATTCCGTCAGCCAGTCGGCTCGCGATACGGTGACCGAGCCGGACAATATTTTCTTCCAGACCTTCAGCTACCAGGTGAAAGATTGGTGGGAGATCATTGCCGACTACCGCTACTCGCGGTTCACCATGAATTCGGTGGGGAATTTCAACAGCCTTCAGAGCATCGTGACCAACCCCACCTCCGCAACGCCCACGACGCTTACCACTCCGGCTTCGGGCACCACCACCTACGTTTGGCGCGACGGCTTGAGCGACTTCGACTTCAGCATGCTCTTTACGCCCGTCCCCTCGCTCACCCTGCGCCCCGGGATTCGCCTGATGAAGGCGGACGTGGAAGCGATCGAAGACGGCGTCACGCAGCCGGGCATCACCCTGGCCACCAAAACCGCCTGGCCGGAGCTCAGCTTCAGCTATCGGCCGGCAAAAATCTTCAGCGTGCGCGGCGACGTCCACGCTTTTGATAACGGTTCGTCCTATACCGCCATCACTCCGCACACGGAAGTCTCCGGCCATGTGATTACACGCTTCCAGCCCCTCAAAAAAGTGACTTTGCAGGATGACCTGAACCTTACCAACGACAAGCTGATCGATTCCAGCTTCCAGGATAACATTCACTCCAACACCGTGACGCTGACATACGCCTTCAATGACCGATACTCCATCTTCGCGGGGTACACATACGACAGCATGTTTGCCGCCGGCGATATCATTTACGCGCGCGGCACTGCGCCGCTGAGCGACTTCCTGCGCGACCAGGAAGCCGACCGTGTGATGCAGGCGGGCATTGAGGCCAGGCCCAACAAATATTTTGGCGTGCAGCTTACCGGCAACTTTGACCGTTCCACCGGAGACGGCGAAATTAGCGGCGAACCGCCTGCCTACGGGCCGCTCACCTGGCCGCTCGTTACCGGCACGGTTTATGTGAATTTCCCGAAGGCGGGGCGGCTGTCGGTCGATCTCCAGCGGACGTACTACATCGAACAGATCATCACCGCCAACAATTTCCAGGCCAACCTCCTGACGCTGCGCTGGACTCGCGACTTTTAGTCGCCTTTGGGGAAGCCATTGCTCAGAATAATTCGCACTCACGAAGTTAGTATCGCGTTGCAGCAACTCGGGAGAGACTGCGCACCGACCTCGCGGCTAAAGTACGGTTCGGTAACAGGGGCATCAACTTAAAGTCAGAATCCTGACCGCTGGAGTTGGCGTCCTCTGCTAAGAGATCTGTTAAGTTTGCGACAGGTAGGTCCGAGGAGAGACATTGGCTACGGAAGAAGAAGGCTATGAATAACCCGCGGGGGAGAGGCGAGAGGCTGCGCGAGCGAATTGCTGCTATGGTTCGCCCGGCCGTCTATTTAAGCCAGAATTTGATCAGCCGGACGGGAGTGGTTTTGGCCACGACCTCAGGCATCACACTGGTCATCGCCTTCGCGTCGCTGATCTTCGGCTACCAGCCCAATCCTTACGCGGGGATTCTGGTGTACATGATTTTGCCCGCCATCTTTGCTTTGGGGCTGATTTTGATCCCGATTGGAATAGTCCGCGATTTTCGCCGCAAGAGGCGGGCCAGCCAACTTCCGGCCAAGTACCCGAAAGTGGATTTCTCCGACCGAGGGCTGCACAGTACGGTTATGTTTGTCGCCATCATGACGGCCATTAATGTGCCGATTTTCGCCATCGCCAGTTACAGCGGGTCTGTCTATATGGAATCGACACAGTTTTGCGGGCAGACTTGCCATCAGGTGATGGACCCTGAGTACACCGCATACCAACGCTCGCCGCATGCAAGGGTGGCCTGTGTGGAATGCCACATCGGGCCCGGGGCGCCCTGGTTCGTGCGCTCGAAAATCTCAGGCAGCTACCAGGTGGTGGCAGTGACTTTCAATCTCTATCCCCGGCCGATTCCCACTCCAATTCACAACTTGCGGCCAGCGCGTGAAACCTGCGAGCAGTGCCATTGGCCTGAGCGTTTTTCAGGCGACAAGCTCGAGATTAAATCTAAGTTCGCGGACGATGAGAAGAACTCTGAAACCAAGGACGTTCTGTTGATGCACATCGGCGGCCGCAATCCTGACAGCAAGCTGGTGGGAATTCACGGCAGACATCTTGGATTGGTCACCTATCTGGCTTCTGATGGTAAGAGACAGGAGATTCCTTGGGTGAGTTATCGCAATCAGGATGGAACTGTTACGGAGTATGCCTCAACCGATAATCCGCCCAAACCGGACCTGCTGGCGCACGGCGAGCGGCGGCTCATGGATTGCATGGATTGCCACAATCGCCCCACCCATACCTTCGATATGCCGGAAAGCGCCGTGAACCGGGAAATGGCGGCCGGGCGAATCAGCCCTTCGCTTCCCTTCATTCATAAGGAAGCAATTGAGCTTCTCAAACGGAAATACGCAAGCCGTCTGGCGGCGGAGACGGAATTGCCCCAGGCCTTGCGCGAATACTATCGGAAGAATTACTTCGCCATTTATAATTCGCAGCGCGCGCAGATTGAGGATGCTGCGAAAGGCATCTTGTACATTTATCAGGGTAACGTGTTTCCCAAAATGAACATCACCTGGGGAACGTATCCCAATAATCTGGGCCACAACGACTTTCCCGGCTGTTTCCGCTGCCATGACGGAAACCACAAATCGAAAGGCGGCGGCGAGATTACGCAGGATTGCAACGCCTGCCACGCGCTTCTCGCCATGGACGAGCCGAATCCCAAGATTCTGCATGAACTGGAAGGAGGGAATTAGTCACATGTCCGGCAGGGAGCTTTAACTCAGACTTGAATTTCAGATCGGCACGTGCCGATTATGAAGTCCAGGTTTATAATCGCTCAGTTTTTTTCAAAACGGTAAGAAACAAAAAACTAAATCACAGGAGGATTCCATGAAGCTGTTTCGAGTTCTATTCGTGCTTACACTGATCAGCGGTTCCATGATCTCAATCTCAACAGCCAAGCCGGAGTATTCCAAGAAAGAGGGCAAAAACTGCAAATTCTGCCATGTTACGCCTGGGAAGCCCGATCTGAACGACACAGGCAAGTGCTACAAGGAAAACAACCATTCACTCGAGAAGTGCAAGGCCCCGTCGGGAAGCTAGCGCGACATCCGCAAGGTATAGGAGTTGAGTGCGCGCATGTAGTTGGCGCGTTCAAAGGCTGTGGGATCTGGCACCGCCCGCATGGCCATGCTTCCACGCATTTGTTGAATGGACTCGTACTCGTGGTCCTCCATCCATGCTGCCACTGAGGCCAGCACCTCGGAGAAGTAGCCGGCGCCGTGTTTTAGCAAAGCCGAAGTCATCATTGCCACTTGGGCTCCGGCCATCATCGCTTTCAGCACGTCCTCAGCGGTATGGACTCCCCCCGAGACGGCCAAACCGGCGCGAATGCGTCCATAGAGAATTGCCACCCAGTGCAGGCGGAGCGGGAGTTCGTAGGAGTTGCTCAGCATGAGGCGCGGCACCACCTCCCGGCTCTCCAGGTCGAAGTCCGGCTGGTAGAAGCGATTAAACAGCACCAGGGCATTCGCGCCGGCCCGTTCAAGGTGCGACGCGACGTTAGCGATTGCGGTGAAATATGGGCTTAGCTTGACGGCCAACGGAATTTGGAGGGTGAACGTCACTTCCCGCACCAAATCGCAGTACATCTCCTCAATCTGGGCTGACGTCACGTCCGGGTCGGTCGCCACGTCATAAATATTCAATTCCAGGGCATCGGCGCCCGCCTCCTGCATTATGGGGGCGTACTTGGTCCAGCCCCCGGGTGAAATGCCATTCAGGCTCGCGATGACGGGGACTTGGACCGCTCCTTTAACACGAGAGAGGTGTTCGAGATAACCGTCCGGGCCGCGATTGTACCAGTTCACCTCAGGCAAATAGGTCAAGGACTCGGGAAAGCTCTCAGTTCCAGCGCCCAGAAAGCGATCCAGCTCATGACTCTCAAGCTTGATCTGTTCTTCGAACAACGAATGGAGTACGATCGCCGCAGCGCCCGCGTCTTCCATTTTTCGAACATTGTCCAGATCTTTGGAGAGTGGCGAAGCTGAGGCTACCAGAGGATTCTTAAGTTTAAGCCCGAGATAAGTCGTTGTCAGGTCGATCATGCTTTTTCCTCCTTTGTGACCCCCAGGAATTCCCGAAGAAAAGCCGTATCAGAGTTCGAAAAGCGCGAGGTCTGCCCTACCCGTCACTTCAAGGCGCCCGCGAGTGCCTGGGCGGCCAAGTTCTCATACAATCGCCAGCGCTCTTTGACATCGGCCTGGGCGAGCTCCAATAATTGCTTGGCGGCCTCGGGGTCACTGTGCGCCAGCATGGTATACCGCGTCTCGTTATAAACGTACTTCTCGAGTGGGATCGATGGCGGCCGCGAGTCCAGTTGCAGGGGATTCCTGCCCTCCTTCGCGAGAATAGGATGGTAGCGGAAAAGCGGCCAGTACCCTGACTGCACAGCGGCCTTTTGCTGTTCCATCCCATAAGCCATGTCGTAACCGTGGGCGATGCAGTGGCTGTAGGCAATGATCAGCGAGGGCCCTTCATAAGCTTCAGCCTCCCAGAAAGCCTTGAGGGTTTGGGTATCGCTCCCTCCCATCGCGACACGCGCAACATAAACGCTGCCATAGGACATCGCCATCATCGCCAGATCTTTCTTCGGTTTGGATTTCCCGCCCGCCGCGAATTTGGCTACTGCGGCACGCGGGGTTGCCTTCGACATCTGACCGCCGGTGTTGGAGTAAACCTCGGTGTCGAGTACCAAAATATTTACGTTTGCGCCCGAGGCGAGCACGTGATCCAGACCTCCATAACCGATGTCATAAGCCCAGCCGTCGCCTCCAACGATCCATACGCTCTTTCTTACAAGCGCATCGGCCACATTCAGCAGGTCGCGGGCCTCGAAGCTTTCCAGCCCTTCGAGCTTCTGTTTGAGGATGGCGATGCGCTTCCTTTGGGCGCTAATGCCATTCGGCTCGGACTGGTCGGCCTTAAGAATCTCCTGAACAAACCCCTCACCCAAGGCCGTGGAGAGTTTCAGCAGCAGGTATCGCGCATAGTCCGCCTGCTGGTCCAGAGCCAGGCGCATGCCGAGGCCAAACTCGGCGTTGTCCTCAAACAATGAGTTGGACCATGCCGGGCCCCGTCCCTGCCCGTTCGCGGTATAAGGGGTCGTTGGTAGATTGCCGCCATAGATGGAGGAGCAGCCCGTGGCGTTGGCGATCAGAGCACGATCGCCAAACAGTTGAGTGAGCAGTTTGATGTAAGGCGTTTCCCCGCACCCCGCACAGGCGCCCGAGAATTCAAAGAGAGGCTGCAATAACTGAACATCCTTTACTTGCCCGAGGCTGAGCGTCGCCTTGTCCGGCTCGGGCAGACTCAGGAAGAAGTTCCAGTTTTCACGCTCCTGCTCTCGGAGGGGAGCTTGCGGGCACATGTTGATCGCTTTGTGCCGAACCTCGCTCTTGCTCTTTGCGGGACAAACCTCAACGCACAACCGGCAACCGGTGCAATCCTCCGGCGACACCTGCAACGTGTACCGCATCTCTTTGAAGTCCTTCCAGCGCGCGGCAGCGGACTTGAAGGTGGCGGGCGCAGCGGCGAGCTGTCCGGACTCGTAGACCTTGGCGCGGATGACCGCGTGTGGACAAACCAACACGCATTTCCCGCACTGGATACAGAGGCCTTCATCCCACACGGGAATTTCCAGAGCGATGTTCCGCTTTTCCCACTGGGCGGTTCCGGTGGGGAATGTTCCATCGACGGGCAGTGCGCTCACCGGCAGGTTGTCGCCCTGGCCTGCGATGATCTTCGCCGTGACCCTTTGGACGAACTCTGGAGCTTCCGAGGGCACCGCAACACCAACCTCCAGCGTGCTGGTAACGAGTTCAGGTACGGAAACCTCAGAGAGGTGATCAAGAGCCCGGTCCACGGCAGCGAAGTTTTTTTGGACGACGGCCTCACCCCGCTTGCCGTAGGTCTCCTCGATTGACCGCTTGATGGCTGCGACAGCTTCGTTACGCGGCAAGACTCCGCTGAGGGCGAAGAAGCAGGTCTGCATCACGGTGTTAATCCGTCCCCCCATGCCTGCCTCACGGGCCACCTTCACGGCGTCGACGACGAAGAAACGCAATTTCTTCCGAATGATTTGTTCCTGGGCGGCCCGGGGGAGATGATTCCAAACTTCATCCTTGCTGTAGGGGGTGTTGAGCAAAAACGTTGCGCCGGGCTCTGCGGATTCCAGCATGTCAATGCGTTCTAGAAACCCCGGCTGGTGGCATGCAACGAAGCTCGCCTGGCGGATGAGATACGTCGAGTGGATGGGCTTTGGGCCAAAACGGAGATGCGAGATGGTCACTGAGCCGGCTTTCTTGGAATCATAGACGAAATATCCCTGAGCGTAGTTCGCGGTGTCCTCACCGATGATTTTGATAGAGTTCTTGTTTGCGCCAACCGTGCCGTCCGATCCCAGACCATAGAACACGGCACGCACAGTTCCCTGGTCCTCGGTAGAAAAAGCCTGGTCATACGTCAGGCTGGTATGCGTGACGTCATCCTCGATGCCAATGGTGAAATGGTTGGCAGGCTTCGGCTTCTTGGTCTCGTCGAACACGCCTTTGATCATGGCTGGCGTGAATTCCTTGGAGGAAAGCCCATAGCGGCCGCCGATGACCCGGGGAGTTACTGAAAACGGCGAGTCTTTTTTGTTGCGAGCCGCAGACTCCTGAAGCGCCGCAAGAACGTCCAGGTACAGTGGCTCACCAGTGGCCCCGGGTTCCTTGGTTCGATCCAGCACCGCAATGGTTTTGACGGTTGAGGGTAGAGCGGCGATGAAATCGCGAACAGAGAAGGGCCTGTAGAGCCGGACCTTGATGAGGCCGACCTTTTGGCCGCGAGCGACAAGATGCTCCACCGTCTCCTGCACGGCCTCGGCGCCCGATCCCATAAGCACGATCACCCGCTCTGCATCCGGAGCACCCACGTAGTCGAACAGATGATACTGCCGGCCTGTAAGGCGGGCGAACTTGTCCATGAGGGTCTGCACGATGGTCGGGCAGGACAAGTAATAAGGATTAACCGCCTCGCGCCCCTGAAAGTACACATCGGGGTTTTGTGCCGTGCCCCGGATCACCGACCGGTCCGGCGAGAGGGCTCGCGCCCGATGCGCTCGAACCAGATCCTCATCGAGCATGGCACGCAAGTCATCCACCGAAAGCTGCTCGACTTTGCTCACCTCATGCGAGGTGCGGAAGCCGTCGAAGAAGTGCAGGAAGGGCACCCGCGCTTCCAGCGTGGCGGCCTGGGCGATCAGGGCAAGGTCCATCACCTCCTGCACGGAGTTGGAGGCCAGCATCGCAAATCCCGTGGAGCGTGCCGCCATCACATCACTATGGTCGCCGAAGATGGAGAGCGCGTGCGTGGCGACCGTGCGGGCGGCAACGTGGATCACCGCCGAGGTCAGTTCCCCTGCGATCTTGTACATGTTGGGGATCATCAAAAGCAGCCCTTGTGAGGCAGTAAATGTGGTCGCCAACGAACCGGCCTGCAAGGCGCCGTGCAATGACCCTGCGGCGCCACCTTCGCTCTGCATCTCCACCACTCGGGGTACACCGCCCCAGATATTGGGCTTCCGCTCGGCGGACCACTGGTCGGCCCACTCCCCCATGGGGGATGACGGCGTAATCGGATAAATGGCGATTACTTCGTTCGTGTGATAGGCCACGTAGGCGGCTGCCTCATTGCCGTCAATGGTCACTCGCGGTCTGGTCATTGGTCCTCCACTTGAGCAGCACTCTGACGCCCCATATGCTAACAAGCTCGCGAAGCCAATGGCCGTGGCCCAGATCACTGTTCGTTGTGACAGCCGTCACACGTAACACTACGATCCCGACAGAGTGGCTGGCCCATCAAGGGGCGGCCGGCAGGATGCCGGCGGTAGATCGGGAACAGCAAGACTGGCGGACTTGTAGGGGTCACATGCACGCGTGACGGCAATCACTGCGGGAGCATATGCAGGGGAGCAAAAGTACAGTGGTATCGAGGCAGGTTCCGGTGCTTGCCTCAATCATGCCGGCGCCCAGATGCCCTCCGGCACGGCCCAGGTCAAGGGAGCGCAGCCAACCATGAAGGCAGAGTCAAGAGAATCAGAGTTAGAAAGACAGACGGGAGTGCCTGTCAGCCCTGATCTAAACATCGACGAGGTTTTTGACGACCTCGGGCTCGAGGCATTGAAGGTCTTTCAGGATCTCCAGGTCAAGA
>JASHTZ010000555.1 GCA_030040295.1 Terriglobia bacterium
TCGCGCCATGGACAACTGACTGTTTGCGGCAGGGACGGTTTCGCGGGGCAATTCGATCAGGAAACGCGCCCCCTTTCCCTGCTCGGAATCCACCTCAATCGAGCCCTTGTGACCGCGAATAATCTGATAGACCAGGGCCAGTCCCAAACCCGTACCTTTACTGAAACCCGATTGAAACGGTTCGAATACTTTTTCCAGTTGGGCGGGCGTAAAGCCGATGCCCGTATCGCCGAGGACCACCCGAACCCGGTCTCCAGCCTCTTCAATTTGCGCCGCGAGCGTCCCTCCGTCGGGCATGGCCTTCAGGGCATTGTCGCAGATATTCCAAAAAACCTGGCGAAGCTTGTCAGCGTCTGCCAGCAGAAACAGTTCCTGACGGGAGTAGTTTCGCCGAATTTGAATCTGCGGGCCGAATAGAGGATGGTGTTCCAGTAATAACAGGGTCTCGTCCAGCATGGTCACCACATCGACGCGATGAAACTCAAAGTGCATATCGCGTGAATAGAGAAGAAAATCCGACACCAGTTTGTTGAGCCGTTCGGACTCGCGGCTGACAATCGCAATCAGGTTCTCCTGATCCTCATCGAGCTGCCCGATGGAATGCAGCAGCTTCACCGAACCGGCAATGGAGGCCAAAGGGTTGCGGATTTCGTGCGCGATGCCGGCTGCCATCCGGCCCAGGGTCGCCATGCGGTCCTTGGTGCGATATTCCGCCTCGCGGCGCTTCTGCTCCGTAAGGTCCTGGAAATTGTAAACGTGCCCCACCACGCCGACGGAGGGAATCATCAGCGGAGAAGAGGAAACTCCCAGAATGCGATGGCCTCTCAGCAGATGGCGATAGGTGATTTCCTGCCGAGCCAGGGGCGGACCGGCGTCAGAACTGGAGGGAATTTCATCGACCCAGCCGCGGAAGATGGTTTCAATGGGGCGGCCGCGCAATTCCTCGATGCGGTGGCCGAGGATTTGCTCCGCGGCCGGATTGAGCTCGGTAATTGCGCCTTCCAGATTCGTACTCAGCAGGCCCTCGCGCATGCTTTGAATGATGTTTTCATTCTTGGCTTGCAGATTCGCCACCTGCCCGCTTTTGTCGCGCAGCTCACGCCCGGCCTTGCGCAGGCTCTCCGCTAGGTAACTGGAGAGATAGGCGACGGCGAAGAACCCGAAAAAGCTGGCGCCGACTTTCACCTGAAGCGACCTCATCACGTCCGGAGTTACCCGCGTGGTCGTGGCCAGGAATTGGAGCGGGGGGAACCTGCTCTCCACATCCGGGTACATGGCGGGCAGATAAACGAGCTCAATCATGGCGCCCATCAGCACGAAGCTGACCGCCGCAACCATGAACGCGCGGGCCTGCGTCAGCAGGACGCTGGCCAGAATGATGGCCACCAGGTAAAGCGAAAAGTAGTTGCTTTCCAGGTCGCCCGTCACATGAACAATCGCGGTAATGATGATGATGTCGCAGAAAATTTGAAGGTAGGCCTGGAGGATATACTCGCGGCTGAGCTGATTGTAGGTCAGGAAGAAGAGGTTGAGGATGCACCAAAGAATGACCGCAAATCCCAGGTAGCGGATGGAGGTGGTGTTCCCGGGATTCGTCAGTTGATGGATGGCATAGTCGATGGCAAAGACAAAAAGGATGATGACAAAGCGGATCTTGATGACCCAGGGAAGCCAATCTTTGATTTCATCGGTGAAGATCATATGGCGGCCGGAACTCGAGGATCGAAACTCGAAATCACCCGCGGCCGGGCGAGTTTCGAGTTTCGAAATTCGAGATTCGATACGTCAGCCGGCCAATTTTCCAATCAAGCTGAATAGCGGGAGGTACATGGAAATGACGACGCCGCCCACGACCACGCCCAGAACGAGGATGATCATCGGCTCCATGGCGGTGAGCAGATCGCCCACGGCTGCGTCGACTTCGTCCTCATAGAAGTCCGCCACCTTACTCAGCATCGCGTCCAGTGCGCCGGTCTGCTCGCCCACACCGATCATTTGCACGACCATGTTGGGAAAGACGCCCGTTTCACGCAGAGGGTCCACAATGGTCCGGCCAGTTTCGATGGCCTTGCGGACCTTCAGAATCGCTTCTTCGATCACGGCGTTGCCGGAAGTTCGTGCCGTGATATCCATGGCCTCGAGCATGGGAACGCCGCTGGTGATCAGTGTGCCGAGCGTGCGGGTAAATCGTGCTACACCGATCTTCCTCATCAGGTTACCCAGCAGCGGAAGCTTCAAAATCAACTTGTCAATCAACATCCGGCCACTGGGGGTTTCGTAGTACCTTTTCAACCCGTACATCGCGAGGGCGGTGGCAATAATCCCCGGGACTGCGAACTCCCCGACCGCGTGGCTCAGCGCCATGACGATGCGCGTAGGCAAGGGCAGATCGACTCCCAATCCGGCAAACAAATTGGCGAAGATGGGAACAACTTTCCAGAGCAGAAGGAAGATCACGCCACCCGCGATGGTGATCACCGCGACGGGATAAATCAAGGCGGACTGCACGGCGCGCTTGAGTTTGACCGCCTTTTCGATGTAACCGGAGAGGCGTTGCAGGATGGTGTCAAGTATGCCGCCCGTCTCGCCTGCCTCCACCATATTGCAGTACAGCGTGTCGTAGATTTTCGGGAACTGGCGAAGCCCGTTGGCCAAGGTGGATCCCGCTTCCACGGTTGCCCGCACCTGCGATAGGGCTTTAGCAAAGCCCGGGTTTTCCTGCT
>JASHTZ010000556.1 GCA_030040295.1 Terriglobia bacterium
GGTTACAAATTGAGCCCTGGGACGCTCTATCCCATTCTGCACGGCATGGAGGGCGCGGGATATCTGCAATCGGATTTGGTGCGCGAGGGGAAATCGGCGCGGCGCATGTACACCATCACACCCCTGGGGCGAAAAGCGCTGCGCACCGCGCGTCATCGCGTGCAAGAACTCTTCGGAGAAATGTTCGGAATTGAACACCGCCACTGACGACCCCAAGTAGGATCACAGGCGTTGTTCGTCGAGGGTAAAAGCTAATGGAAATTACTTTTCGTGCTTTCATCACGCTGATTCACGGAATGTTCTTTGGCGCGTTTTTTCTGATGGCGGTCTACGGCGTAGTGATTGAACTCTGCAAATACGCGGAGCGTCCTCCGCAGCCCTCGGCCAAAACGCAATCGCTGGAGCGCCTCTATCTCACTTTTACGGTGGTGCTGGGCTGGGCCGCGGTGCTGACCGGTGCGTATCTCATCTATCCGTGGTATCGCGCCGTCCCGCCCGCCGGCGTGACCGACCTAGCCCCATTCCCGCGTTACCTTTTGAAATCGAGCCCCACAACTTCGGGATGGCACGACCTGGGAATGGAGTGGAAGGAGCACATTGCCTGGATTGCTCCCATCGCCATGACCATGGTGGCGTGGGTGCTGACGAAATATCGCGCGGTGATGCATGAGCACGCGCAGGTGCGCGGCTCAGTTCTGGTCTTCGCGCTTGCGGCATTGGTGGCCGCAGGAGTTGCCGGATTTTTTGGCGCCATGCTCAACAAGTACGCGCCCGTGAACGGCGGCTCCATGATCCATTTGATTGGAAAAGCCCATGAATGAAAAACTGGAACTTAAAAATGACGAAAAGAGTGGCGGGCATCTTCCCAACGGTCCCGCGGCGGCCGCCATCTTGGCGGCGGGCGCAGGCAGCGCGGCGCTGGGAATCCTGGCTGTGGCCGGAGACGCGTCGAAATCCCTGGCGAAGTTGCTGACCTTCTATTTGCCCACGGGACCGCTTTCCGGCGTGACTTGCATAGCGATTATTTTTTGGCTGGTCCTATGGTTCATCCTGGCGAAGCGCTGGGCGAATAAAACTGTTGGCATCGTCAAAGTCAATGTCGTGGCATTCGTTCTTTTGGCGTTGGGAATCCTCCTGACGTTCCCTCCCCTTGCGGACTTCATTCAGGGGAAATAAAGAGGTGCAAAAATGATTTCGGGGCGCGTCGCCATTAAATTAGGGCTGGTCTCTGTTTTGATGCTGACCGCTTCAACCCTCCGCGCCGGGCCGCCATTCCAAACCGACGACCCGGAGCCGATCGACTTCCGGCATTATGAGGTCTACCTGTTCGGCGCAACGGACGGGACACCTGTGGAGACTGATCCCACGGGGCCGGCGTTTGAAGCGAATTGGGGCGCCGCTCCCAACCTGCATTTGCACATCATCTTTCCGCTGGGTGGGGTGATCCCCTCCAATAACCCCCTGTATTTCCCCGCGGGAGTAGGCCCCAGCGCCTACGGCCTGACGGACATGGAATTAGGGGCGAAGTACCGGTTCATCAAGGAGACTAAACACCGGCCGGAATTCGGCACCTTCACCATGCTGGAAGTTCCCACCGGCAGTTACGCCAAAGGGTTGGGAGTCGGAAAAGTCTGGTACAAACTGCCGCTTTGGGCGCAGAAGAGCTGGGGACACTGGACCAGCTACGGCGGCGCGGGCTACACCCTGGTGCGGCAGACTCAGTACCGCAGTTACACCTACGGCGGATGGCTGCTTCAAAGGGATATCGGCAAGAAGTGGACGCTCGGCGCGGAGGTTTTCTCGCACGGCGCCGAAGGATTCGCCACACCGCAGATACACTCCGCCACGATGGTGGACGTGGGCGGCTACTACTACATTCGCAATCCCGGCCTGCAAATTCTTTTCGCCTATGGCCACACGGCATTTGGGCAAACTGAGAATTACGCCTACGTCGGCATCTACCACACGTGGGGCTCCGACAAGAAGAAGGGCGCGAGCGGATTCCTCTCCCGTCATGCGGCGATGCTTTGATCAACGACGAACCGACCGCACCTTTTAACGGAGGCAGCCTTTCGCCGGCCTGTAAGATCAACTCCGGCAAAAAGTGGATTGCGCCGGCGGGCGATAAGTAACGCTCAGATGGGGTGTCTCGAGCCGCTGGTGGTTCTGAATTCGTGAGGTCAGGCAGCTCTCCAGGATGCCGCTCACCAGCAGCGTCCGCTCGATAGGGTAGGGTGCAACGCGCGTCTCGAACATCTGCTCGATTCCATGCACCAGGCAGGCTGAATAGGTGACGTTGGGAACGGGGGTCAGGAAGAACTGTACGGCCTGAACTGCCGGCAGGCCCTTCACGCGCGCGGCAAGGTTGAAATCCTTCAGTGCGCCATTGAGCATCAGCAGCGTGGCCTTCAAGCCGTCGCGATACTCGATGAAATAAGCGGCGGGGTGGGGAACGATCTTGGGCAGTTGGCCGGAAGTTACCAGATCTTCCGGCCGGGCTTCAGTATCGTCGGTACCCAGAGGAGTGTCGCTGCGGGAGAGCGCGGAAATCAGCAACTCCTTTGACCAGCGGCCATCCTCGCCCGCCTGCCACACGGCGTCATCCTCAATCAATTGCACAGCTTTCACGCCGGTTTCGCCGCGCCCGCGCCTTTCCACCATGCATTGCAGGCCCTCCAGCGCATGGAAATCCATGGCATCGGATCCGCCTTCGCCCACCATCAGCGCATCTTGGATTTCGCAGCCAAGGGGAAGCTCGAGTTCGGGCAGGCGGAACGTAACGGGCAGGGATGACCCGCCGAGCATGGGGAAGCGCATTCGACGCGATGTCTGCACCATCTCCTGCGCCTTTGTGAAGCTGTACGACAGGTGCTTGTCATTGTAGACGGGCACGGACCGCCCGCTGCTCCTGAACACTTCCGCGCACTGCTGAAAGAACTCATAGCGGGGATAGAGAATCTGGCCTTTTTCGTTCCGGGGATAGTCGCCGTGTTCGGCAACGATCAGAACAGCGTCAACGGCAAGCTCTTTGCCGCCGCAGCAGAGCGCCTCCGCGATGGTGGGATAAACCTGAAAGCCGAATTCGCCCGCTCGCGCGCCGCTCAAGTCGCCCTCGGGTTTCTGGTCCACGTAAAGCGAGACAACTTTGATGTTGGGTTTGTGCCACGCACCGGCGTAGGGATATCCGACCAGAAATCGGTCGCCGATGTGTTGTGCGTGCGAAAGGTACTTGTAGATCGTCGCGACAATGGCAAGGCGCTTGGGCGGAGCGTCCGCGCCGGCGGCCAGAAGTCCGGCAGCCGCAGCGCTGGTCTGAAGAAATTCTCTTCGCGTCAGCATCGTTCAATCCCTCATAAAAGTCGACTCGCGCGTGGGCTGATACCTAATGGCAAGGTGCGGCGTATCGTAGCGAATTTGCTTGCGGTACAAGCTCTCCACTCCCGCGGCCACCAGACCCGTGGTGAGCAGCGTGCGCTCGATGGGGTAAGCCGGTTTGCCGGTGAGAAACATTTTTTCCATATTGTTCACCAGCGGATTGAAAAAATTGGGCAGCGTGCAGCGCCCGTCGGGCATAGGCAGATACATTTGCGTTGAGAAGGGTTCGCCACCGCCCGTGTCGGCCGCGAAATTGAAATCCTTCAGCAAGGGCTCGTAGACCACCGAGCTCGAGCGATGATGCTCGACGTCGGCAGCGAAATTGAAATCGCGCACCAAGCCGTTCAGCAGAAGCAGCGTGCACCGCAGGCCGTCGTTGTGCTCGTAGTGGTAAGCGATGGGCTCCTTCACCAGGCGGCGCAAGTCGTCATTGGTGGGAAAAATGTCATTAAATCCCTCTCGCGCGGGAGTGAGAGTGTGACTTCGGCAGAGAGCGGCCTCCCTCAGGCGGTGCGACCACACGCCGTCGCGCAGCGCATCCCACACACTGTCGCCGCGATACGCCTGGAGCCACTTCACTCCGGTTTCGCCGCCGTCGCGACGCTCCACCATGCATTGCAGGGTTTCGAGCCCATGAAAATCGTAGCTGTCCACGGGCCCGTAACCCGCGCACAGGGCTTCGCGAATGCGCGAGCCGAGCGGCATCTCGACGGAAGGAATCCGCCACGTTACGGGCAGGCTCGAGCCCGCCATGTAGGCAAATCCCATCTCGTGCGCAGTGTCCACCATCTGCTTCGCCCAGTCCCAGTTCCACGAGAGATGCTTGTCGTTGAACATGGGAACGGAACGCCCGCTGTCCTTGAAAACTTTGATGACCTGCTGAAAGAATTGATAGCGCGGGAATTCGGTCTGGCCCTTCTCATTTTTCGGGTAATTGCCGTGCTCGCCCACCACCACCACGCCGTCCACGGCCAGTTTGCTGCCTCCGAGTGTGAGCGCCTCAGCGATGGTGGGATAAATTTTCAGGAAAGGAAACTGTTGCGGCCGCTCATGGCTCAAGTCACCCTGCCCCACCTGGTCGACATAAAGACCCACCACGTCCATGGGAGGGTAATGGTGCGTCCCCTGCCAGCCGTAACCGTAGAGGAAGCGGTCAATGATGTTCTGGCCGTGCGAGTATTTGAAGTAGGTAGTGGTAATTGCCGCAAGCTTGGGACGAGTGATGCTCATGAGTTATGGCCGAGGGCGAAGCCCGATGGCGCCGCCGAGGCCGGAAGATAATATTACGCCTAAAGACAACCGTGAAGAGCGTTAATTGCGCTGGTTTTTGTGACCTTAAACAGCCAACGCCAACGCAGTGCCCTCGGACTCGCAATCAGATTTTCAATAGCGCCCACAAACCAATCACCAGGCCGGCGCTGAGCAGCGATCCGATCAGGAGGCCTTTCAAATCGTCTCGATAGGCTTTGAAGAAGCCTACGCCGCATGCGCCACGCAGGGGATGAAGAAGGTTGACCAGAAGCAACTGCCGGCCGTTCTCCGCCGCCCAGCGGGTCGTTTCCGGCGCAGGGCCGTCTTTCCAGTCGCGGCCCTCGTCGTGGTCTTCAGCAGAACCGCTCTCGCCGTCTGCTCCGGCCGCGACTCGATCGGAAGGAGTTTGCAGCTTGGCGTAGAACGGCGCGACGTGCGCTTCATCCTCGGCAGGGGTCAGCAGGCTCACCACCACCAGGGTCACCACTCCGGCGGCGAGCGAGGCGAAGAAAATGCCGGGATCCCAATAATCCAGGCGCTGGTGTTTCCAATGGTACAAATAGAAATTTGCGCAAATACTCACCAGCATGCTGCCGGCGGCTCCCCATCGGTTCGCGCGCTTCCAAATGACTTCGGCCACAATGCTGATGCCAACGTAAGCAGCCAGCGTTTCCGTCAGCAGAAACGAGTAGAGTACGCGTTCAATCAGGAATAGAGCATAAATGACCGCGATCACCACCGCCAGAAACCCGCTGATGCGCCCGACCCAAAGATAGTGATTGTCCGACTCGTTCGGAGCAAGGCGCGGACGGTAGAATCCCTGCGTGAAAAGCGCGCCGCTATCCACCATGAGGGCGGAGCACGCCGCCAGGCACGCGCCCATAACGCTCGCAATCAGCAATCCGCGAAATCCCGGGGAGAGCAAGTGCTCGCAGGCGAAACCGAAGGCATCTTCGGGGTCTTTCAGCGACGTCGCGCCGAACAAACCCAGTTTGATCATCGCCGCCACCATCAACCCCACCAGGGCCCAGCCGACAGTACAGAGACGCTTGGCCCACATTCCGTGAAAGAATCCGATGCGGCAGGTGTATTCATCCTTCCCCGTCCCCACCGCCGCCAGCATGTGGGGCTGAGCCATGACGCCGATGAGCCCATTCAGGGTCAGCATGATAATAAACCAGGGGCCGACTTCGCGCGGCGTGGCAAGAGAGAAATTGCTGAGCGGCAGAGTCTGCTTCATTCCGGGGAGTCCGCCCACTAACTTCCAGCCCAGTGGGAGCAGCATGAAGGAGAGCAGGATGAGGAGAAATCCCTGTACTAAATTGCTCCACGCTGAGGCCACTAGCCCGCCCACAAAGCTGAAAATGATGAAGATGAGCGCCAGGCCCAACACGATGGAATTTGTGCCGACGCTCGCCCCCAGCATCTGGTTCAGGACCTTGGCGGCGCCCTTGAGGATACCGGCCATGTTGATGATGAAAAACGCCAGGGCGAACACAGCGTAGAGGCCGGACATGCCCGCGCCGTAGCGGTCCTCCATCATTTCTGCCGTGGTGGTGCGCCGCACGCGTCGGAAGACCGGTGCCATGGCCCAGTAAAACGGCGTGGCAAAGAGGTTCTTCCATTGATACCAGATCGCCGATATGCCGAAGCTGTAAACCGCGCCCGACAAACTGACGGGCATTTCCGCGTGAGTGCCCACGCCAAATGACTGGGCGATCATGATCAGCTTGCCGAAGCGGCGTTTTCCGAGGAAGAAGTTTTTGGTGTCTTTGACCCGGCGGCTGGCAACGATTCCCATGCCGAGTTGGGATGCCAGATAAGCGATGACGATAAACCAGTCGACGGGCGCGAGAGTCATGTAAACGAGAGTCGAACGACGCCTGCCGCGCGGAAGCCGGTCAAGACGTCACTTATTTTTCGTTGCTGCAACGCTGGTGATTCTAGCAGTTTTCGTTAACAGCCGTTGGTTATCATCGCCTGGCGACCCTGAAAATCCACGCGCGTGACCGTTCAGGCGAAGTTGAGGCCCAGCTTCCCCTAAAAGATTTTTGGCGGTAAACTGGCCGATATGCAAAATCAGGGAACCCAATCACACCGGGTAAGGAGATTCTATGACAAAGCCCAACGGTCGTGCAAAATCGCCGGCGGCTTCAATTCCTCTGCTGATCGCGCTGCTCCTGCTCGCCGGATCTCTTTACGGAAAAAACAAAAACGC
>JASHTZ010000557.1 GCA_030040295.1 Terriglobia bacterium
GCGATTGCCATTCCCAATTTCATGCGCAGTCGGATCGCAGCAAATCAAGCTTCCGCCATCGAGAGTTTACGCGTCATATCCACCGCAGAAGTGACGTATTCCACGACCTATCCGGGGGGCTTTTCAAGCTCGCTCTCCATGCTGGCTCCGCCGCCTACGGGCCAGCAGACCACCTCCACCGCAGCCGGCTTGATCGACGAAGTTCTCGCCGGAGGATATAAGAGCGGTTACAGCTTTTTCTATACGCCGACCCTGATTGACACAGCAAACGCCACGACCAACGGTTACACTTTGCTGGGCAATCCCTCAACCTACGGCCAGACGGGCAGCATGTACTATTACACGGACCAGAGTTTTGTTATTACGGCCAATCAGACGCAACCGGCTGCCTCGACAGATTCGGCGGTGGGCGATTAGGCGTTACCCCTCTATTCAGCTAGGTTTATTTTGAATCAGCCAAGTCTGGCTGCGGTGGGCTGTTTCCTTCTTCTTCACATGCACATACGGCTTGCGACGGCGTGATACCCCTTGTCCTGCGCCGCCTTCTGCGTCATGTATTCGCCTTCCGCGGTCTTTCCGTACCATCTCGTGCCGGGGCAATGGTAGGTTCCGGAGCGGGTGTTGACCCAAACTTTCACCTGGGGATTTCCCAATTCAGAAGAATTTATGACTTTCACCGGTTCCACCGGTTGGGCAGCGGCGTGCCGCAATTCCCACGCGTGGCGGGCGTACGTGCCCGTCAGCGCGATGGCGAAAAGCGCTGTTGCCCCTCCTGCCCACCACCATTTGTGCGAGTAATGCGCAGCGGGCAAAGCGGGTGGCGCGCCGACAGCCGAATTCACTTCGTCGGGAGGTGCGGGATTGCCACTCGATGTGGTTTCCTTCAGCGCGGAGGCGACTTCCTCAAGGCGCGCAAGCCGGTGTGGGGGGTTCTTCTCCAGGCAGCGGCTGAGCGTGGTGCGCAGAGGCTCAGGTATTTTGCCCAATTTTTCCGGCGCGCCCACCATAATTTCGAGGCTTAAGTCGAAGGGAGTTGCACCGCGGAAGGGAAGTTCGCCCGTGACCATTTGATACAGAAGCACACCCACCGCCCAGGCATCGCTTTGGATGTTCGGCGGACCGCCGCGAAGGACCTCCGGGGCCAGGTAGGGCAGCGTTCCTCCCGTTGCGCCAATCTCCGCCAATGGCAAGCGTGAGCTGGTAATTTCCTCCATGCCATTTCGAGCAATGCACCGGCCCAGGCCAAAGTCCAGCAGTTTGGCATTCCCCTCCGGAGTTACGATGATGTTCGACCCCTTCAGATCGCCGTGGATCACGCCCCGCTGGTGTGCGTAAGTCAGGGCTTCGGCAATCTGAATGGCATAGTGTCCGACTTGCTCCGCAGGCATGCCACCGTCGCAGATAAGATCGGCGAGCGGCATCCCCTCAACGTACTCCATCACGATGTAGGCTTGACCGTCCTCTTCACCCAGATCGTAAACGGCCGCAATGTGAGGGTGATTCAACTGCGACGCCAGGCGAGCCTCACGCAGCAGCCGGCCCCAGGCAAGCTCGTCGTCGCGCAAGTCGTTCGTCAGGACTTTGATCGCCACCTGCCTTTCCAGACGCAGGTCGCGCCCCCGGTAGACGATTCCCGAACCGCCTTCGCCCAGGCTGTCTCCAATTTCGTAATGTGCCAGGGTCTTACCCAGCATGCTCAAGTGAGACTCCTCTAGCCGCCATGGTATTCCCGAAAGGATGATAAGTCAAAAAGGTATTGGTCAAGTTGGCATAGAGCGCTGTGAAAGACGATTACTCAAATTTTGCCGCAAAGAGAAGTGCGCTCGGATAAACGCGGCTCTATTCGTTCCGCGCTGCAAGGCCTCCTCTGCTATGATTCCCTACCTGCAGCATTCCGCCGAGGTGGATATGGACTTTCAAGATCGAGTGGCAATTGTAACGGGCGGCACGGGCGCCTTGGGCAGCACGGTGGCGCTCGACCTTGCCGGCGGCGGGGCTCGCGTGGCCGTGCCTTATATCGTGGATGAGGAATGGGCGGCACTTCAAAAACGGGCCGATGCTGCCCGCGAGCGGCTATGGGCTGCAAGAGCTGATTTCGCCAAGTCGGCTGACGTCGACCGTTTTATCGCGGACATTGTCGCACGCTGGGGACGCATTGATTTCCTGGTGTGCATTGCGGGCGGCTTTGCAGCGGGAAAAACTCACGAAACCTCCGAAGATAGCTGGGACAGCATGTTCAACCTGAACCTGCGCACGGTTTATCTTGCCGCACATGCTGTTGCTCCCGTGATGATCAAGCAGGATTTCGGCCGCATCATTACCATCTCAAGCGGAGCGATCTTAAACGGCGGTGGCGCGGGCATGGCTGCATATGCTGTATCCAAGGGCGCGGTCCGTCAGCTTACCGAGATCCTCGCGAAAGAACTTCGCGATTACGATATTCACGCCCACTGCATTCTGCCTGGAACCATGGACACGCCGGCCAACCGTCGCGCCATGCCTTCAGCAGACTTCTCCAAGTGGGTTTCTACCGCAGACGTCACGCGTGTGATTCACTTCCTGCTGGGTGACGGCGCGCGCGCCGTGCAGTCGGTGAGTGTGCCAGTCCTTGGGAAGGGTTAAAGTTTGACTTGGTGACGCACTCAATTCAAACGGGAGCCCTTAGCGCCCGCGATCCCCCGCCATGACGGGAGCCGCGCCGCAGAAAGATACTAACGAGTAATGAGTCTTAGTCCGACCAAAGCACTTATTTTTCGAATCATTCATCGGGAAAACCTTCCGTGGATCCTCGACAATGGACTGCATGCTCGTGCCGGAAAGATATTCGATCCCAATTACCGAAATATCGGCAATCCCGATCTGATTGATAAACGTTCTCGCCGTGTGGTTCCCGTAGGGCCGGGCGGCACGTTAAGTGATTATGTCCCCTTTTATTTCACACCATTTTCAATCATGATGTATAACATCAGCACAGGGTTTGGTGGCATCCCGAAGGTTCCGAACGAGGAGATTGTCATTTTGGTTTCATCCCTGTTCAAGCTATCGGAACTCAGCATTCCGTTCGTATTCACGGACAGTCACGCGTATGTTCAAATGGCCAGTTACTTCACGGCCTTGGATTGCCTGGATAAAATTGATTGGGCTATACTGAACCGTCGCGATTTTAGAAATGATCCGGATGACCCGGGGAAGAAGGAGCGCTATCAGGCGGAGGCGCTAGTCTGGAAGTGCGTACCTCTCGGTGCCATAATTGGAGTAGGCTGCTTTACAAGCGCGGTTAAGGGCTGGGTCGAAGGTCATGTTGAGCAGCGCGGTCTGGAACTCAAGACAACCGTCCAGGCGAAGTGGTACTTTTAAATAATGAGATTCGTTCAAGGCAATCTTCTCGAAACGCCGGTTGAAGCGTTGGTGAACACGGTGAACACCGTGGGCGTAATGGGAAAGGGAATCGCTTTGATGTTCAAGGAAGCGTTTCCAGCCAACTTCCGCGCTTACAAATACGCGTGCAAGCATCATGAGGTCAAGATCGGGCGCATGTTTGTCACGGAAACCGGCACCCTCAGTGGCCCAAAGTGGATTATTAACTTCCCAACGAAAAAGCACTGGCGTCAGCCCTCTAAATTGGAGTGGATCACCGAAGGCCTGGGTGATTTGAAGAGGGTGATTCAACAGAACCAAATCCATTCCGTTGCCCTGCCGCCTCTAGGCTCCGGCAACGGCGGATTGAATTGGAGCGATGTTCGGCAGGAGGTGGAGCGCATACTCGGCCACCTTGAAAATGTTGATGTGATAGTCTACGAGCCGGTAGAAAAATATCAGAATGTCGCCAAGCGAAGGGGCTTGGAGAAACTCACCCCGGCCCGTGCGCTTGTGGCAGAGATGATTAGGCGCTATTGGGTGCTGGGTATCGAATGCACTTATCTTGAGGTTCAAAAGTTGGGATGGTTTCTCGAACGAACCATTCAGTCATTAGGGATCGATGATCCTCTGAACCTTGAATTCAAAGCTGACAAATACGGTCCCTACTCGGATCGGCTTCGCCACCTGCTCGACAACCTCGACGGCACGTACCTTCATTGCGACAAGCGGATCAGCGATGCGGGCCCGTCCGACACCATTAGCTTCA
>JASHTZ010000054.1 GCA_030040295.1 Terriglobia bacterium
GGGAACTCGAACTTGGATATCGGAAACTCATGAGTAACTATCCCGCTTCAGGGGCTGGAGCTTTGAAATTCTTGGCCCCTCATTCCAATTTCCAAGGTAGGTGTTGCCATGGATCCCGTTGATCGTCGAGACTTCATGAAAACTGTTGCTGCCACAGCCGCGGCTTCTGCGCTGGAAGACGACCCGGCGGAGGCCGATCGCGCCGGACCTATCTTTCTTTCCACCTGGGCGCACGGGAAGCCCGCCAACGAGCGCGCGGCGGAGGTTTTCAACAGTGGCGGAAGCCTGCTGGATGCCGTGGAGAAAGGCATCAATGTTCCCGAGAATGATCCCAACGTGACGAGTGTTGGATATGGCGGCATCCCCAATGCCCAGGGAGTCGTGGAACTCGACGCCGCGATTATGGATGGCACCCGCCATCGCGCCGGATCGGTTTGCGCTCTGCGCATGATCAAGAATCCCATTTCCGTGGCGCGGATGGTGCTTGAAAAAACCTCCCACACCACACTGGCGGGCGAAGGAGCGTTTGAATTCGCACTGAAGCTGGGATTTGAGGCGCAGACGCTACTCACTCCTCAGAGCCTGCAAAAATGGCTGGACTGGAAGGCCAATCCCCATCACAAGACGTATTGGCTGAACACAGAAAATCACGACACGATTGGCATGGTGGCGACGGACGGCAACGGACACCTGGTTTGCGGCTGCTCGACTTCCGGCGTGGCGTTCAAAATTCCCGGGCGCGTGGGGGACTCGCCGCTGGTGGGTTGCGGGGTGTACGCGGATGACAACGTAGGTGCCGCTTCCGCCACTGGCGATGGCGATCTGATGACCAACTACTGCACGAGCATTTCGATTGTTCACTTCATGAGGCGCGGCGCCTCGCCCCAGGAAGCTTGCATGGAATTGCTCAAACACATGGTGGAAACGGACGGAAAAAACAAAGAGGCACAAGTGGGATTGATCGCCATGAACAAGCGTGGAGAAATCGGCGCGGCGTGCATGAATGAAGGCTTCTTCCTCAAATACGCGCTATGGAAGGACGGACAGAGCCAGTTGTTGGATTCCGCGAAGTTCAATTAGAAGAATTCAAAAACAGGGTGACCGCGTGAATCGTAGCACGGGTATCTTTCCCATCCCTGCCTGTGCTACTACCTCGATGCTGCCTCCGCCCTTTCTGGGGACCAGAGCATCCATGCCACCACAATTACCGAGACTATTGCGAGTACCACGCCGTTCTGACGGAAATAGGGATTGGCTTGCGAAAGAAGTTCAATAATCGGTTCCGCTACTTGCAAGCTGAATAAGACCAGGACGTACGCCAAAATGTTATTGCGCAGGAAAAATCCCACAATCAGCCCGGCCGCCAACAGAGGAATGAAATTGATCAGCCAGGTGACGCTGAACGCGGCAAGCGAGCGCTCGTGAAGGGAGCCGAGCGAAGCGACCAGCAGTGCCAGGCCCACCCACAGCCACCATGCTCGTAACTGCCAACCCGCTCGGAGGATGTAGATGATGAGCGCCACCAGGGCCGAATAAAAGAGGGCGTGGGTGATGCCTCCGAGGAAAAATCCGGCGGCCGGCCAGCGCACGCTGAAGAGCAGTGGGAACAGTTCGTCATTGATGGGCGCGTACGGATGGAAGACGCTGGTAAGGAGCGCAACGATTCGAGCCAAACACACGGCGGCCGCGACACAAAGAACGATGGCCATCAGCGCGTCGCGTCCCCACGCCCGCCGGCCCGCGTTTTTCCAGAGCTTCCAGGCGTCCGGATAAAGGCTGACTGCAGCGCCGATGAGCACCCAACCGAGCAATCCCTGCAACAAGGGAACTACCACCACGCTGACCGCCATGAACATTTTCCAAATGTTCAGCGGCATGGAAGTTTCATAACGGATGTAGGCCAAGGGAAGACTGTTAAGCGATTCCAGAAGCCCCAAGATAGCAAGCAGAACGCCGAACTTGGCCGAGCGCTTCCACTGCATGCGGCCGGACCGGATCAGGTTGACAATGACGATCAGTCCGCCGGCAACAAGGGCCATCGCCACCAGAACTCTAATCCCCATGAGCAGGATATTGAAAATCGAATTCCCTTCCTGGGCGCGGACCCAATCCTCCGGCAATTTGAAATGGCGCAAGAACCCCACCACCTGGTCCCCGGCAATGTCCACTTCCAGACGGTAATGCGCGTCACCGACATTGCGAGGGTCGCCGGCCTTGGCCTGCCACACCAGCGTGTAATCCTCTCGGGCCTTGCGCTTGGTCGCATCGGAGCTTTGAAGGTCAAAGCCGTCGAGCGAGTATCCGTGCTCTTTCACGGCTTGTTCGGCGAGGGCGCGCGCCTGCTCAGAGGTGAGCGATGCCCCCGGTGCGTCATCCTCCACGATGTGCCGGATGCCAAAGACGCCGCCCGAAACCGGATCCACGAAGACGAGGTACTCCTCCTTCTGGAGCGGGCGGAAAAACCGAACCTCCCACAACGCCGGGCGGGTGGCTTGGCGGTAGATCTGGTCCGCTTGCTCCAGAGTTTTGCGCTCGGCGAGGTAATGCAGCGCCTGGGAATCAACGTTGTCATCGATCCAGACGACTTTGCGGTAGCTCGCCGGGTCAACTTTTTTCTGCTCGAGGAGGTTTGTCGCGCTGCGCAGCGCCTCCTGCGGGGATGCGTGCAGCTCGATGCCTTTACCAAACCGGTAGACCCGGATGAATGCCACTCCAATGAAAATCGCCGCCAGCACGCCCGCCAGCGCCAGTCGCGAGGCCGAGAGGGGTTGGTAAACCAGCGGCGATTCAGTTGCCGAGGCTTCCATGGGAAGAGGTGAAGGAGGTTTCTCGGAGGCATTCAGAATGCCGCCCTCCTCCGCGAATGTCCCCGTCTTCAAGTAGGCGGCCAGGGCCACCAAGAGCGGAACGAGCATGATTCCCGCCGATATAGCGCCCGAAATCATCAGGTAATGATTGGGGGAGCGCAACAGTAGGAACGCCGTATAGAGCGCGTCCACGGAGTAGTGCCAGATCAGCGTGGCCAGAATGCCGAAACGCAGCATGATCAGTCCAATGATGATGCCGCCAAATCCCACTTCCAGCCCGCGGATGAAAAAGGGCTGGTTGGGATAAGCAGAGTGCAGAAAGCCCCAGATGAAAGCCGGAAGAACGACGGCCAGGAGTGGGGATTTCAGGTACTTTCTCACCAGAGGAATGGCGAAAGCGCGAAACTGGATTTCCTCGGAAACGGCAGGAAAAAATCCCACAAAGAGAACCATGACCCAGGGGAAGCGGGTGTTCAACAAATCGGAAAAGGGAACGTCGGCAGGGGCCCAGGCGCCCAGCTTGTTGGCGGCGAGATAGAAAACCGTCTGATAGGCGAAGAAGAAAAACGTCATGGTGATGCCCACGACGTTCGCCAGGAAAAATGAGCGCGTCCGGAGGCCACCCCACCGGAAATACCGGCGAATCGAGATGAACCCCGCGTAGGCTTCCCGATAAACGGGTTCGGTGCTGGCCATGAGGAGGAAGATCAGCGCCCCGAAGGCCAGGGCCGAGAGAAGATTTTCGACTACAAAGCCGCTGGCAAAGCTCGAGTACGAGTCCGTGGTGCGATAGCCGTACTCCGCCTGCGAAAACATGTTCAACTGACCGAAGAAATAGAGCAGCACCGTAACCAACGCAAAGCCCAGAGAGAGGTAAACGGGAATATTGCGTTTGCGAAGATGTTGAATGAGCAGGGCGAGGCCGGCGATGCAGAGCAAAATCCACGGGACCTCGTCCACAACTTGGGCGGCTTCATTCCGGGAGCGCAACTTGGCGTAATCACGCGACCAGGCCTCCGGAACTTTGACGAATTCCCGATAGCCCGCAACTTGATCGCCGTCCACATCCACTTCAAAGCGCAAGCTGCCGTCGCCGAGGTCCAGATTTTTCTGCTTCCAGGTGAAGGAATAATCGGTTCGCGCCGGGCGCTTTTCACTCACCGAGTCCACGAATTCCAATTCGTCCAAATTCCGTTGCATGACCACAACGAGAAATTTCTCCGCAATAGCTTGCGCGGCAGGCGCGTCCAAGTTCGCGCCCGAGGCCGACTCCGGAATATCGTGTTCGAAGCCCACCACCTGGCCGGAAGGCGCGACGTCCACCCGGAATTCTTCTTTTTGCTGAGGTTTGAACCAACGATGCGACCAGCGCCAAAGGTGGATGGGCCCGCACGTCAGGGAGTTCATGCGCCCGAGGCCCTGCGTGCGCTCGAGATACACTTTGGCGTCGTCATCGTAATCAAACACCGCGGCGTGGCGATAACCCCCGACACTCCAGCCTCGACCGGAGAGAAATTTGACGGCCAGCGGGGTGGAATCATCCCGATTAACGCGGAACTCAATGGACGCCTCGGGGAACGCGTGGGAGAAATACTTCAGCCCAATCGCCAGGGATAACCCTGCGACGAGAATCGCCACCGCGATCACCTTGCGGTCCGCAGAATTCAGAGCAGTCGGCATGTATTCCCTCCCTGAGGCGACGGCGAATGGGATAGGGGATTATACCCGGTTGTTAGTCGTCGGTCGTCAGTAGAAGCGGACTCACAGAAACAAAGTGATGACCTCTTACTCCAGTTCCTTCACCATCACCCACGCGGTTGTTCCATTCGCGTAATACCCCGGAATCTCATCCACTTGGCGATAACCGCGCGAGGCATAGAACTTCTGCGCGCCCAAATTATCCTGGGCGGTCTCGAGCCCAATCATTTTCAGGCCGCGACCGCGCGCCCAATCTTCCGCGGCCTCCATCAACAGCGTTCCCACCCTGCGCCGGCGCCAGGCTTTGAGAACGTCAATGGTAACAATATGTAGAATTTTGCGCGGCTCGGTATTGGCAATCAGGAAGCCCACAATGCGGTCCCCATCCTCCACAATCCAGGTTTGCGAATGGTTGTGGGCGATAAATGCCGCCAGTTCCTTGTGCGTATAGGAAATTCCCGGAATAAAACAAGATTGATCGATCTCGTATAGGGTTTGCAGGTCATCCGGGCGGAAGGGGCGCAGGCGCATGGCAGGGTCCATTCGGAATTGGGCGCCTCAAGCCGGACGCGCGATTTCCAGCAGCCGGTCGATATCCGCCTCATCGTTATAAAGGTAGGGTGAAACTCGAATCATGCCGTGACGCAAGCTGACGACGACATGGTTGGCCGTGAGTTTCTGATGGAGCGCAGCAGTCGCTGCGGAATTAGCAGCGCGAAAGCAGAGAATTGTGGATTCGTGGCCGGGCAAGGCTGCCGCCGAAACGACAAAACCAAGCGCGCGAAGGCCCTCCTCCGCCCGGCGGAGCAGCCTCCGGCAATAGGAGTGCACGGCTGCGGGAGTAACTCCGGCGACATATTCCAGTGACGATTCCAGCCCATGCAGGTTGATGAAATTGCCGGTTTCGCCGGAGTCAAAGACGCGCGCTTCCGGAATGAGCCTGAAATTTTCCTTGGGAAGTGAATCAAATTCGTGGGCACCCACGACCGAATGCCAGTTGATGACCGGCAGGTCGAGCTTGTTCAATAGATTTTTGGCAATATAGGCGAATCCCGTCCCGTAAGGGCCAAGAATCCACTTGTACGCGGCGCAGGCCATGACGTCAACGGGCAGCGCATGAAGGTTAAGTTCGTTGGCGCCCACTCCCTGCGTGCCATCCACCACGAAGATTCCTCCTCGCTCGTGAATCAGCGACCCGAAGGCGGCGAGGTCGATTCGATAACCGGTAGAATAACTCACCCAATCGAGCGCCAGGACGCGCGTGCGCGGGGTCATTTGCGCCGCCACTTCCTCAACGCTTGCCTCTTCGCTCGAGGAGCGTACAACCTTCACGGTAACGCCCTTGCGCTCAAGGTGCAGCCAGGTAAAAAGGTTGGAGGGAAAATTCGCAACCCTTACCACCACTTCGTCCCCGGGACCGAGATTCAGACCTGCCGCAACAACGCCGATGCCTTGCGTGGCGCTCGTGGTAATGGCGATTTCACTCTCGTCCGCGCCCACCAGACGAGCGATGCCGGCGCGCACGCGGTCCGGCAGCCCGAAGTATTCCGGAGCCTTCAGTCGTTGGGGCTGAGATTTCAGCTCAACGGCATGATGAACACGCTCGGCGGTGACCTTGGGGAAAGCGCCTTGACAGGCGCAGTCAAGATAGACGAGGGGAGAGAAGTCCGAGAATTCCTGGCGATAGTTGCGCATAAATCCCGATCCAATTTTTTATTTGCCGAGCATGCGGGCGAAAAGAGAAGGTTTGGGCTTCTCCTTTCGAACGGACACGGCCGCCAACAACGGTTCGATTTTCTCTTCGGGCCACGGTTGGCGCGTGCGATCCCAGGCGACGACTTCCATCAGCGACGTCCAAAGCTCCAGGCAATGGAGGCATTTGGTGCGATGCTCTTCCACCGGAGACTTTTCGTACCAGGTTGCCTGCCCATCCAGTATCCGGATGAGCTGGCGGAGCGGCGTGCAGTCCTTACTGGAGTCAGCGCGCGCCGCTACACACATTCCCACCCAGGCGAAGGGCCATAAGCACTGGTCCTCCGTCCGCTCCAGTGCCGCCGCGTAGCCGGCCCGCAGCCGCGCAAGGACCTCACCCGCAACCTTAGGAGTGGCGGGCAAAGTTTTCTCCAACGTCTTTTGCGAATATCCCGCCAGTGTCAGGAAGGCTATTTCCTGGTGAACGATCGGCAAGCCGCTGAGCAACGTCATAAGAGCCTCGCGCGTCGGCGCGGGGGGGGTCGCGGCGTCCTGGCGGGCCTTGAGCCGCGGCGCTGCCCGATCCTGCAAGAACGCGCGCAACGCCACGAGGAATTCGCGCTCCGCCTGATGCGGGAAGGCCTTCAGCTCCGCACACTGATTCGCGCTCAAGTCGCCAAGCGCTTCACGCCACGCTGCCAAACAAGCATCGGAATCCCAATTCGTGTATACGCGCAGGAAATCCATGGCCATGGGAGTGTAGAACCCCAGGAACGCTCGCCACGCCTCGGGGCTTCCCTCTTCGCAGCCGGGCAGGACTCTATAAAAGGTTATCAATTTGGACATGGTGGAAATTTGCTGGCTCGCGAAGGAAACCCGTCCCGCAGGTTGCCGTCAAGAGAAAGGAAAATCGCGATTAATGTTCCTGAGCCTCCCGGACAGTTCGCTCCAGATGTTCTGCAATCAAATCGGCAGTCTCGTTGACCGCCTGATCCAGCCCAGGAGGATTATACGGCCGATAAATCGTGTCCTGCCAGACCGAGGCGCCATTGTGGTCCGATATGAAAACCTCGGAGTGGACGCGCTTCAAACGGCGCGAATCCAGGCACGACCCGCGCAGAATGGCGTCAGCATCCTTTTCTTTCGTCACCAGGCGAAATCGCCCCCACTTTCCCAATGCTGCTACGAGCTTGTCACTCAACGAATTATCAATGTTCTCGATGTAGAGAGTGTGAATCCGCAATAATTTGCGGATATCGAAAACCGAGGAAGTAAGCGGCCCGGAGTCTACGGAGGGCCCATTACGTGGGCCCAGGGTGGGGTGCTCTTCCGGCGCTTGGGATTGCGGTTGCGATTGCGAAGCCTGCTGGCCGAATACAGGGAAGCCCAGAGCCACAAGCGCCAAGCTGCCCATCAGGCAAAATCCCAAATACCTGGCAGCCAATGCTAGGTAGCGCAATTTCATGGCGACCTCCCGGGCTGAAATCCCTTACTTCCAGCCCCTCCGAGCAGCTCGGCCACTATCCGCCATTCGTCCGCTGGTACTCCCGATACGCCCTTTCCTGATCCTTCAGCTTTTGTATGGCGTCCCTTTGTTTCTGGATCAGTTCGCGGTGCTCGCGCTGCATTTTGTGAATAATCTCGGCGCGCGTAGCGCCGGAAACCGGGCTGGCTTTCAGGGATTGCCGAATCTGGTGCTCCTTAAGCTTCATCGCAACGCGTTCACTCCGCTGCGACTGCTTAAGTTGCCGTTCCTGCGCGTGCCAGTCGATGGGTTCGTCAGCGAAGGCAGTTACGGCCAACCCGGCCCCTAGGCAAATCGCAACGACCATCCCGATGAGATGTTTGCGCATTCTTCCTCCTGATACGCTCGAATGGCTGGTCGACGCGAGCTTCCCCCTTTTAGGCTTTTCGGCCTGGAGTATCCCTCTCCAAGAGCATCTTACCGGGAATAGGGGCGGAGTACAATAGGGTCTAAGGCGTCACGGTCACTCTGGCAGTGCACAACTTAAGGGCTATCTGCGAGCGCCGAATCATGAGGGCATTCGTCGGTCGACGGATGCCCACGTGATAGTCCCACTCGGCGGGACCGGCGCAACAAAGCATGCCCCTCCGTATGACCACTTCGCGAATTGGGCGAGCGAACTAAAACTCCACCCGTGCGGCGAACTGGAGCACTCGGGCGCCGGTTCCCGAGTTATTGGGCGCCACATCAGCGGTGGACTCTCCAAACTCGGGACTCCCAACGTCATCAATAGGATTCTCAAAGTTCGGGTGATTGAAAACGTTGAAGGCCGAAGCCGTCACCTTGAGTGCGAAGCGCTCATTCAGTTGGAATTCCTTGGCGAGCGCCATATCCGTCCCGACGAACTTGGGTCCGGTCATGGCATTGCGCGCCATCATCCCATCCACCCACGCCGCGCCGGCAGCGGGCAACGTTTTGCTGAACGCAGCGGTCTTGTTGGGGTCAATGTAGCCATCCGCGGGGCTGAGGCGGTGAGTGACGGCGGACATTGGACTGCCGGCGCCAAAATACTCCGCGCGGTCGCCCGGGTAGCCATCCAGGTTGGTGTCTGCCTCTGCATCGATAACCGAAAAGGGCTGGCCGCTCTGGATGCTGAATGTCGCGTCGTAGGACCAGCCCCCCAGATATTTGTGACTTCTGAAGAGCGGCAAATCCCAGATACCATACGCCACGACGCGCTGCGCAAGGTTGAAATCGGCGTTTCCGTATTCGAGATAGCGCCGGTAGGGATCCTCCACCGTATCGCCCAGACTGCCGCCGGCAAGAAACTGGCGGCCATTGAAGACGTCGGAAAGGAAATCCAGCGCGTGCGAGTAGGTGTAATTGGTATTCACCTGGAAGCCGTGCGCCAAGCGCTTGGTAAGCGACACCTGCAAGGCGTTGTAGTTTGAGTTGAACCAGTTGGCGCGATCGTTGTCCGGCCCGAGGACGGGATTGATGCGATTGTTGGAGTACCCCGTGACTTCGCGCCCGGCAAACGTATTTATGTCCACATATCCGAGCAGGCGGTGACCGAATGTTCCGATGTAAGCCGCGTCGATCAGCCAGTCGTGGCCAAATTGATGCTGGAGATCGAAGTTGATCTGCTCGTCGTAAGCGGCACGCAGGTTTTTGTCCATTTGCCGGGCTTCGGGCGCCGAAGCGAACGCCGCAAAATTCGCGATGTTGATGGGCACGGAGTAAAAGCCCGGAGTGGAGTAGGGCCCTTCCGCCGCCCCGCCCGCATATCCCGCTACGGCGAAGGCGAATAGCGGCGCGTTGAACCGCATGTTCTCAAATATATTGTTGTACATGCGGTCGTAAAAGATGCCGCCGCCCATCCGCAGGATGGTTGATTGGTCACCGAACAAATCCCACGCCAGCCCGAAGCGGGGGGCGAAATTAGTGGGGTTCTTGTTCCAGATGTCGCTGTTCTTTTGGAAGAAGTTCCCGCTGAACACCGACGCGGTGTAGGCGTTAATGGGATAATAGGGGTTATTGCTTTGCAGCGGCCCCGAGGGTGTCGCGTCGCCCGGGAAGCAGACGGGACTTCCGGCAACGCTCTGGCATTGATTAAAGCTCGACGAACCATCGTAGAAATTCGAGTCAATGCCCGGGCGGAAATTGTGCGGCACCCCGAAATAATCCCAGCGCAGACCGAGCGTCACGGTTACGCGGCGAGTGGCCTTCAGGGCATCTTCCCCATAGAACCCGAATTCATCGGCGCGGTAGCCGCGATAGTAATCTGGAAAGGCGGGCGTGGGTGAAGAAGGATTTATGGAAGCGAGCGCCTCATAAAACCCTCCCAGGCCGAGCATGTCGCCGAACGCCCCGTCGGTCAGCAAGTCCTCAGTATCCCACATGTAGAAGAGACCGTCTGAGGCCGCAGCAAAGGTCGAGCCGTTGCGCGTCCGGCGGTATTCACCCCCGAATTTCACCGTATTCCTGCCGTGGACCCATGACACGTTGTCGAGCCATTGGAAGGTGTTTTCGGTAAACTTTTGCGGCAGGTCTTCGGTGGTGCCGAAGCCCGTCCCGAGAGCGTCCGCCGTACCGATGCTGGGGATCTGGCAGGCCGTGCAGGGAAAGTTCGCGCGGCTGCGCAGATAGCCCATTTTGGCCTCATTGACCATGGTGGGGGAAAGGGTGCGCGTCCAAGAGATGCCGGTGTTCTGCGAGCGGGCTTGATCAATGCTGGGGAAGGCGGGATTATCGAAGTCGCCGCCA
>JASHTZ010000055.1 GCA_030040295.1 Terriglobia bacterium
CTTTCCTCCAGCGCGATATCGCGGACCATCTCCGCCGGGACGCGGAAACGCGGACCCCTGGCCAGTAGAATATTGTAGGGGTCCTTTTCCTCGAGCTGCGGCGTGGCGTCCGAGGACTGGCGGTAGGTTGCGGAGGTTACTATCACCCGCAGGATTTTCTTCATGCTCCATCCGTCGCGCATAAATTCCGTGGCCAGCCAATCGAGCAGCAGCGGATGAGAGGGCGGCGTGCCTTGTGTGCCGAAATCCTCACTCGTTTCCACGATTCCGCGCCCGAATAATTGCTCCCAATATCGATTCACCGTGACGCGCGCGGTCAGCGGATTGTCATCGGAAACCAGCCAATTCGCCAAACCCAAGCGGTTGGGCATCTGGTCATCGGGAAGGGGATTGAGGATGAAGGGGACTCCCGCGCACACCTTGTCGCCAAAGCTCTGGAAGCCGCCGCGGATGCGAATGTGAGTGCAAGGCCGCTCGAAGTTGTTTTCTTCTCCCATGACCAGAGTTGTGGTGATTCCCAAGTTGGAGACTTCTTTTTGAAGCTCCTTAATATTGTCGCGCGTCGGTTGGAGAAGTGGGGCAATGGCCCGATACGCTGCGGCCAGATCGGCAGCTTGCTTCTCCGTGCGCTGCGCCGGCGGAACGTCCAATGCGATTCGAAGGTTCGCCGGGACGCTTGCCACCACCTTTGGATCGGCCATGCTGGTAACAGAAATCCGAAAGCGTCCAATGGCACACTTGGTATATGCCATGTCGTGTTTCAAGCGAATGGCCAGAAGAGTCCCGCCCGGGAACCCGAAGGGTTTGTCTGGAATGAGAACACCACGCCGGATCGTCGTCGATTTGCCGTCGGCAGTCTCAATGCCCCACCCCTTGGGACGAGGCAGGTCGTTCACGAGGTTGTCAAACTTGTATTCGGACTGCGATTCGTCCGCAACCGCATCTTTGAATACAATCTTCTGAGGCTTCCCTGAGTTATCGGCAGGAGCAGCTTCGACTTCGAAGTCACTCAGAAAGAAATTCCCGTTGGAGTCGCGGCCGGGCCCGCCCGCCGGCAGGCTGGGATCGTTAATTACTTCCAGGCGGACGCCCGTTATTCCGGTTAAATTTGTTCGGGCCGAAACCTCATAGGAATCGGCATCAGGATTCTTCCCGCCCGCCAAAATTGAGCCGTCAGGGAGTAGCTTGAGAGTCGCCCCACCTTGAGATTCATAATGATCGGGTTGAAGGATTGTCCATTTTGACTCCGCGGCTTTGATGTCTTTCTCCCACTGCGCCTGTGCGGCGTCCAGTTCGCGTGTCGGTGTGCCCAAGACTGTTTGCAGAGCGGAAATTTTCGCACGCAACTCTTTGCTATTCGTCGCCTGCTCGGGCGTAGGCAGTTCAAGGATCGGTTCGCGCGCGTGCGGCCCGCCATCGGCATCGACGTCGACGTGAGTTTCGTTATCGAAGAAAGCCAGGAACCGGTAATAATCCTTTTGAGTAAAAGGATCAAATTTGTGATTGTGGCATTCGGCGCAGGCGAGCGTGCTGCCGAGCCATACGGTGGCGGTGGTGTCAACCCGGTCCACTTGAGTATAGAAATAGTATTCTTCAGGATCGACGCCGCCTTCCATGTTGGTCATGGTGTTTCGATTGAAGCCGCTGGCAATCAACTCGTCCGTAGTGGGGTTGGAAAGCATGTCGCCGGCAATCTGCTCAATCGTGAACTCACGGAAGGACATGTCCTGGTTGAACGCATCGATAACCCAATCTCGGTACTTCCACATAGTGCGCCGCAGATCCTTTTCGTATCCGTTCGTGTCGGCGTAGCGCGCCAGATCAAGCCACATTGCCGCCCACCGCTCGCCAAAATGCGGAGAGGCAAGCAGGCGATCGACAACCTTTTCATATGCCTGTGGACTGTGATCGGCCAAAAAAGCATCGACTTCCTGCGGAGTGGGGGGAAGGCCAATCAAGTCGAGGGACACGCGTCGAATCAGGATTTCCTTGCTGGCTTCCGGAGACGGCTTGAGGCCCTGTGATTCCAGTTTGGCGAGAACGAAGTTATCGATCGGGTTTCTGCACCAGGTAGCGTCTTTAACTTTGGGTACTTCGGGTCGAACGGGCTTGATGTAGGCCCAATGTTTGACGGGCCCAGTGGAGGCAAGTGTCGCGGTGGAGTCAGGACCGCGTGCGCCATCATCAATCCATTTGCGGATGGAAGCAACCTCGCTGGCGGAGAGTGGCGGGCTGCCATAAGGCATTTCCGGACGGTCGAGCCCCAAGATGCGCCGCACCATCGGGCTCTTTTCGCTATCGCCGGGAATCACTACGCTGCCGTTTTCGCTTCCCTTCAGAATTGCCGCGAGTGAATCCAAGCGCAGACCGTTCTGCTGAAGTTGGGAACCATGACAAGCATAGCAGCGGGCAGCCAAAATTGGGCGAACGTCGCGAGCGAAGGTTCCTTCCCCGGACGATTGCGGATGGGCAGCGATAAGAGACGCGCCGGCACTGCCCGTTGGCGACTGATTCGCGGCTGAGCTTTGATCGCCTCCGCTCTCCACGAATGAGCCTTGATCAATCCAAGCCCGGATCAGTTTAATCTGACTCGCCGGGAGAGGGTCTGCGCCCATCGGCATGCGGGCGTCTTCTCCGATGCCCAAAAGGCGTATTACCAAGAGACTCTTTTCACTGTTACCCGGAATAATGGCCTTGCCCGAATCGCCGCCTTTCAGTGCGGCAACTTCGCTGTCAAGCCTCAGACCGGCCTGCGGCTTATCAGCGCCGTGGCAGGAGACACAATTCTTTTGAAAGATCGGTGCGATGTCGCGAGCAAAGGTAATCTTGGCATGCGGACTTTCCGTTGCTGCGTTTGCTTGGGGTGCGATGCCCGCCCCGTTTGCAACCATAGCCGCCAGAAATAAGCAGAGGCCGCCCGCAACCATTGCGAGTGGCTGGCTTCTTGTGGCGGTATGTAAAGGGCGCTTCATCGACTTTCAATGCTTGCCCGGAGATGGCTTGTGCAACCTGCGTGCCGGGTAAGTCAGTGGGACGGACAATCTGCGAGCAAACGTAAAATCTACCGCCGCAGGGGATGGTTATGCAATTGGTTCCTGCAATGCCGCGATCGCTTGATCCCATCCTCAAATTTGTTCACAAATTCACGCATGGCGCAACAGGTGCGG